>JBDSSU010000403.1:0-14974 GCA_039928635.1 Opitutaceae bacterium
GAGAGATCCGCGTTGCCGCCATCCGCACTTGGCACCGCCTCGAGGGATCGGAAGTGCGCTCCGGTTTTCAACGCAGAATAACCGCCCGCCACGGGATCCTCGAAAGGGACCGGCAACACCTGTCCCCACGCCCACCCGCCAGCGGAGACCCGTGCGGAGCCCTGGGCGCCCGGCACGCGCAGACACGGATGGGTTCCGATGCTCATCGCGCCCCGGAATCCGCTGAGCGTGTTCTCGCAGTAAATCGCGGGGTGACCTCGGCGGAGCGTGAGGCGTTTATCGATCTTGCCGCGACGCACTTTGCAATCGAGGCCGAGATGCAGGGTAGTCGACTCCTTCTCGCGCGTGGCCGCGCAAAAAGTCCACTTGGCGTTCGCGGGTTCGCCGTGAGGTGGATGCTTCTCGCCACGCCAAGGTGTGCCGTTGCCGCCGAACGGCGCACAGAAAAAATCCCCGCGCAAAGCCTGTAACAACGCTGGCGTGCCCGGGGCCAGTTTCTCTTCGGCCCACGGAGCGATCGCGAAGGGCTGCACCACCCGTCCATCCGCGAGTCGAAAGGTCGCCGGCGCGAGCATGCCGCCCGTCTGCGTGATCCACGCATCGACCGACTGATTCTTCAGGCGCCAGCTCAGCTGGCCGAAGTTCGATTTGAGGGGTGCATCCACGCCGCAAAGCACAGGTGCGCCGATGTCCCAAGGCAAGCCCGCGACCACGCGAACCAGGAAATGAAGCGCGGGAATCGTCAGGAATATCGCGCTCTGGCGTTGCGCGAAAATGTGCGTTCACCTGTTTCATGCTCCGATCTCTCGCCTTCGGATTGTTCTCCCTCCTGACGTTTTCCGGCTTTGGCGCCGCGCCGGAATCGCCGGGACGATCCCAGGTAAAATCGCTGAAGATCACGATCCTCTCGACGATGCTCGCGGATGGCGACGAACTCGGCGAGTGGGGGTTCGCCGCACTCGTGGAGGCGGACGGCCACCGCATCCTGTTCGATACCGGCGCGCACACGGATGTGGTTTTGAGAAACGCCCAATCGCTGAAGATCGACTTGTCCACGGTGCCCGACGTCGTGCTCAGCCACTCCCACGAAGATCACACGGGTGGTTTTCTGCCGCTGCGAAAATCCGTCGCCATGAAAACTCCCGGTGGTCTGGCCCGAACCCACGTGGGACACGGAATTTTTGCGCAACGCGCCGACGCCCCGAATGCGCCCCTCCATAATCGGATGCTGGCCGTTAAGTCCGAATACGAAGCCTCCGGTGGCGCAGTGGTCACGTACGAAAAACCAACCCAGCTCTACCCGGGCGTATGGCTCACCGGGCCGGTCCCAAGAAAATTCCCAGAGCGCAACTGGAGCGGAAGAGGCGAGATCGCCACCGCCACCGGCCGAGGGGAAGACAATATTCCCGAGGACATGGCGTTGATCATCGATACCGCGGATGGACTCGTCGTGCTCACGGGATGCGGACACGCCGGCATCATCAACATCGTCGACTACGCGCGCACGTTCGTACGGCCGGCACGCGTACACGCTTTGATTGGCGGGATTCATCTCTTCAACGCTTCTGACGAAACGCTCGCGTGGACCGCCGGGAAGCTCCGGGGCTTTGGCATCGATAACCTGCTGGGCGCGCACTGCACCGGGATTGAAACCGTTTACCGGCTCCGTCACGACCTCGCCCTGGATCGCGCGCACGCGGTCGTCGGAGCCGTGGGGGCAGGGTTCGAACTCGGCCGCGGCCTGGTGCCGGGCGTAATCGCAAAGTAGCCGCCGGCGCCGCGAGATCGGAGCGGGCCGGCAGCCGAAATCAGGATTTTAGAATTTCCACTCAACTCCAGCGAACGCCCCGAATCCCAGCGCGGGATAGCCGTTCACTTCTTCGTAGCTTTCGTTGAGCAGATTCTCCGCCCGAACTTTGAGCGTGAATCGCGCGTTGAGTTGATAGGCCCCATAGACGCGCACCACCGTGTAGTCTTCGCCGTCGACCGTGGCAAAGGTGCGCGCATTCACGTCTTCGCGCTGCGCCGCAAACGCCACGCCTGCGCCGGCGCTAAAGCCGCGGCCGAAATCGTGCCACGCATCGACGTTCGCGCTGTGCCGCGGCCGGCGTAGGAGACGAATCGATTGGGAGAGATTATCAGCTTCGAGATAGGTGTAGCTGGCGCGAAGCTCGACGGCCCCCGGAAGGGAAGTTTGCGCCGACAGTTCGGCGCCACGGGTGCGCGCACGCTCAACATTCACCACGGTTCCCGGGAACACCCCGAAGTCGAACACGACAAGATCACGGTAATTTGTCTCGAACCACGTAAGGCCAATCGTGCCGCGTTTCTGTGGGAGATAGTAGTCGATCCCGGCATCCCAGCCGCGCGCTTTCTCGGGCCGCAGGTTCGGATTACCGACGTAGAATGCGCTTTGCCCGTAAAGATCGAGGAAGCTCGGGGACCGAAATGCCGTGCCGTAGCTCGCGCGGAATTTCACGGCCCGTTGCGCCACGAGCCAGGCGGCGGTCGCCCGGCCCGTCGTGGCGCGACCAAAGGTGTCGAAGTCGTCGCTCCGCAAGCCACCGGTGAGGAAAACATTTTCCACGGGTGAAAATTCGTCCTGTGCGAAGATCGCGAGCAGCCCCTGCCTTTTGTTGATGTTCCCGAAGCCCGTGTTGCGGGTGTGGTTGGCCTCGGCCGTGATCCCGCTCGTGAAACGGTGACGCTCCAACCCGGCGAAGGTCGTCTGCGCATCGAGGACCGCACGACGGTTTTTCACGACGGTGAACGCGGTCACACGACCGGTGCGCGGGCTTTCGGCGACGAAACGCCGGTCCTGTCCGCCGAGCACGACGTGCGCGTTCCAGTCCGCAGCGAATCTCACGTCGGCAAAGGCGGTGAGCAGCAGGTTCTCTTCGCGCGTCTCGTTGTCGGGATCGTTGGTGTAACGATCGCCCGGATCGCCGTAGACGCCGTGAAACCAGCGCGCGGTGCCGCCGATCGAAACGCGGTCGTTCACTTTGCGATCGAGCCGCAGCGTGGTGTTGGCCGAATCGAAGGAATTGTTGGCGCGGTCATTGTCCGTGTGTCCGCCTTGCGCGGAAAACGTGTAGGCCGTCGCGCCGCGTTCTCCCTGTGCCGAGATCGCGCCTTGAATCGTGCCGAAGCTCCCGGCCTCCACGGCCAGACGGCCGCTGGGCGCGCCTTCGCCGCGCTGAGCGCGCAACGAGATCACGCCGCCGATGGCTTCACCACCGTAAAGCGTGCTCTGCGGGCCGTGGGCGATTTCGAGGCTGTCGCAGGTCGCGATGCACGCGCCGCCGAGGAAAACCTGGTAGTCGGTGTTCGGGTCGTTGAGGCGGAGGCCATCGACGAGGAACAGGGTCTGGTTGGAGTTCGCGCCCCGGAGAAACAGCGAAGTTGTCCCGCCGGTTGCGCCGCTCGCAAAATGCGGTGCGCCGGCCGTGCTGCCGAGCGCCTGCGAGAGCGACGAAATTTGCCTGCGGGCGAAATCAGCGGCGGAAAACGCGTCGACCGCGGAACCAAGCGTCTGCGGCACCACCGGCGTGCGCGTCGCAGACGTGACAAACGGATCAAGTGGCGTCGGCGCCTGCGGTGAATTGCTGAACTGGCCGAGTGCAGCGGTGGCGCCGCTCCACGCGAGAAGCATGAAGAAGAACTGGCACGCGCGAAAGCGTGGCAGCGAGGGATTTTGTTTCACGGATATCTGCTGGTTTAAGAGCAAGAGCAGAACCGCCGCTTCGAAGTGGCACGGGCGTCTCGCCCGTGAGACATGGGCGGGACGCCCATACCACCTCAGAAAAGCTGGACCACTCTCACGCTTCATTTTTTGCGATGAAGTTTTGCGGGAGGCCGCGCAATCGGCCAACCGCGTGAGCCTTTCGAGAGCAGATGTTCGGACTCCGCATTTATCGTCGGCGTCGCCAAACTCCCGCGAGTTCTTCGACTCCGAGCACCTCCCCCCTCGCCTTCACCAGAGCGATCTCCGATTGGCTTTGCCCACGCACGTCTCGCGACGGCGCGGTGTGGGTTTGTCATGCGATACCGCAGCGCAACTGTGGCCGGTTCTCACGGCCTTCCCTGTTTCCCGAAAGATTAAAGAACGACGAACGCGCGACCCTCGGAAGGTGAGTAGCCGACCGCAAGGCTTTATTCGCATCATCACATGTGGATTCGTAGATATGAAATCTTGCCAATGAGGAAGCAGCGCATTGCCTGTGCGGATGCCCACGCCCGAATCCCGCCGTCCCGACTCCACCGAGGCGCTGAACAAATTGTTCGCTTCGCGCATCGCCGTGCTCGACGGCGCGATGGGCTCGATGATCCAGACGTACAGCCTGGAGGAGGCGGACTTTCGCGGGGAGCAGTTCAAATCCCATGCGCACGATTTGAAAGGCAACAACGACCTCCTTTGCCTCACCAAACCGTCGGTGGTGGAAGAAATCCACGCTCAGTATTTCGCGGCGGGCGCAGATATGGTGGAGACGAACACCTTCAGCTCCACTTCGATTGGCCAGGCTGACTACAAGCTTGAGCACATCGTCACCGAGCTGAACCTCGCCGCCGTCGCCGTAGCGCGTCGCGCCGCGCAGAAAACCGAGGCCGCCACTCCCGGCCGTCGTTGTTTCGTCGCCGGCGCGATCGGACCGCTCAACCGCACGCTTTCGATGTCGCCTGATGTGAATCGCCCCGACTATCGCGCAGTCACGTGGGACCAAGTCGTCACTGCGTACGCTGAACAAGTCCGCGCGCTCTTGGATGGTGGCGTCGACGCGCTGCTCGTTGAGACGATCTTCGACACGCTCAATTCCAAAGCAGCGCTCTTCGCCATCGAGTCGGTCTTCGATGAACGCGGTGGCGAAAGCGCGCGCGTGCCGGTGATGATTTCGGTCACGATTACCGACGCTTCGGGCCGCACGCTCTCAGGCCAGACGATCGGCGCGTTCTACAATTCCGTGCGCCATGCGAAACCATTCTCCGTCGGGATCAACTGCGCGCTGGGCGGACGCGCGATGCGCCCTTACGTTGAGGAACTCGCGAAGATCGCCGAGTGCTATGTCACGTGTTATCCGAACGCCGGCCTGCCGAATGCGTTTGGCGGCTATGACGAGACCCCCGCCGACATGGCCGAGGTCCTCGGTGAATTTGCAGCGAGCGGATTCGTGAATCTGGTCGGCGGCTGCTGTGGTTCCACGCCGCCGCATATCGCGGCGATTGCCCAAGGGGTGAAAGACAAGGCCCCGCGGCAAATTCCCGCCCACTCCGATGCGATGCAGCTGAGCGGTCTCGAAGCACTCGCGGTGACCTGATCCAATCTCTTTGAACAGAAGTTAACGAAGGAAACAAAGAGCTGTTCCCTCTTCGTTCATTTCGTTTTCTTCTGAGCACCTGTTTTCCCTCTGTTGAAAAATTCCGCCTCCCAATTTCTCGTCATCGGCGAGCGCACCAACATCACCGGCTCGCCCAAGTTCGCGAAGGCGCTGAAAGCCGGTGACTGGGATGCGTGCCTCGCGATCGCGAAACAGCAGGTCGAGAGCGGCGCGAACATCATCGATGTGAACGTCGACGAGGCGCTGATCGAGGGCGAGCCGACGATGGAGAAGTTTCTCAATCTCATCGCTGCCGAGCCCGACATCTCGCGGGTTCCGGTGATGATCGACTCATCGAAATGGTCGGTGCTCGAGGCCGGTCTGAAATGCATTCAGGGCAAAGGCATCGTGAACTCCATCTCGCTGAAGGATGGCGAGGCCGAGTTTTTGCGACGCGCCAAACTGGTGCGGCGTTACGGTGCCGCCGCCGTCGTGATGGCGTTCGACGAACAAGGCCAGGCCGCCACGCGCGATGAAAAAGTCCGCATCTGCACCCGCGCCTACCAAATTCTCACCGGGAAAGTCGGCTTTCCTCCCGAGGACATCATCTTCGATCCGAACATCCTGACCGTCGCCACCGGCATCGAGGAGCATAACAACTACGCCGTCGATTTCTTCGAGGCCACGCAGATCATCAAGGCAACCCTGCCCCATGCGAAAGTTTCAGGCGGCGTGTCGAACGTTTCCTTCTCGTTCCGCGGCAACAACCCGGTCCGCGAGGCGATCCACACCGTTTTCCTGTTCCACGCAATCAAGGCGGGGCTCGACATGGCGATCGTCAACGCCGGCATGCTCGGCGTCTACGAAGAGATTCCGAAAGACCTGCTCGAGCGCGTCGAGGATGTGATCTTGAACCGCCGCGCGGATTCCACGGAGCGGCTCGTGACGTTTGCCGACCAGCTGAAGGCGCAACAAGGCGGTGCCTCGAAAACGGAGATCAAGGAAGACCTCGCCTGGCGGAACGCGTCCGTCGAGTCACGTCTCTCGCACGCGTTGGTGAAAGGCATCGATCAGTTCATCGAAACCGATACCGAGGAAGCCCGCAAAAACAGCGCCAAATATCCGCGTCCGCTTAATATCATCGAAGGTCCGCTGATGGACGGCATGCGCGTCGTCGGCGATCTCTTCGGCGCCGGCAAAATGTTTCTCCCGCAGGTCGTGAAGTCCGCGCGCGTGATGAAAAAATCGGTCGCCTACCTCACTCCGTTCATGGAGGAGGAAAAACGTCTGCTGATCGCCGGGGGCGGCACGGCAAAGGCGAATGGAAAATTCCTCATCGCGACCGTGAAGGGCGACGTCCACGACATCGGCAAGAATATCGTGGGCGTCGTGCTCGCGTGTAATAATTACGAGGTGATCGACCTCGGCGTGATGGTGCCCGCGGACAAAATCCTCGCGATCGCGAAGGAGAAAAACGTCGACGTCATCGGCCTCTCCGGACTCATCACCCCGTCGCTCGACGAGATGGTGCACGTCGCAAAAGAAATGAAGCGTCTGGGTTTCACGGTGCCCTTGCTGATCGGCGGCGCCACCACCAGCCCGGCGCACGCCGCGGTAAAAATCGCGCCAGAGTATGCCCCTGGAGTGGTCCATGTGCTCGACGCCTCGCGCGTCGTCAATGTCGTCAGCGCGATCCTCTCCTCGGAACAGAAGCCAAAGTTCATGGCGGAGAATGTCACGAAACAGGAACGCCAGCGCGTCGAGTTCGCCGAGCGGCGCAACAAGCGCCCGCTTCTCCCATTGGCGACCGCTCGCGACCGCCGCCAGAAATTCGACTGGAGCAAGGTTGATATTCCCCGTCCCGAGTTTTTCGGCACGCGCGTCTTCTCCTCCGAAGTCGGCACGGGAACCCCGTTCGCCAGTTCGCGTCGTGCTGCGGTCAACGACTCGAAGCCCTATCCCCTCCCGCTCGACGAAATCGTCCCCTTCATCGATTGGGG
This sequence comes from Opitutaceae bacterium, assembly GCA_039928635.1. GTDB lineage: Bacteria > Verrucomicrobiota > Verrucomicrobiia > Opitutales > Opitutaceae > DATAKE01. Next base: position 7,313 of record JBDSSU010000403.1, read on the forward strand.
CCCGTTCTTCAGCGCTTGGGAACTGCATGGCCGCTACCCGCAAATTCTCGAAGATCCCGTCGTGGGCACCGAAGCGAAAAAACTCTTCGCCGATGCCCAGACGCTGCTCGGTCAAATCATCGCCGAGAAGCGTTTCACCGCGAAGGCGATCATCGGTTTTTGGCCATGCAATGCCGTGGGGGACGATATCGAGGTCTACGCCGATGAAGCGCGCAATCGCGTGCTCACGACCTTCCACCAACTCCGCCAGCAACTCGAGAAACCGGCCGACCAGTTCAACCACTGTCTCGCCGATTACGTGGCGCCGAAAGACAGCGGCCGAAGCGACTACATGGGCGGCTTCGCCGTGACGGCCGGCCACGGTGTTGAGGAACTCGCGGCGAGTTTCCGCGCCCAACACGATGACTACTCCGCCATCATGGCGCAGGCGCTGGGCGATCGCCTGGCTGAAGCGCTGGCCGAGATGATGCATAAGCGCGCACGCGATCTTTGCGGTTATGGCCGTATCGAAAAACTAACGATGGAGGAGATCATCCGGGAAAAATATCGCGGGATCCGTCCCGCGCCCGGTTATCCCGCGTGTCCTGACCACACCGAAAAACCCATTCTCTTCGAACTCCTGGGGGTGGAAGCCGCGACCGGCATCAAGCTCACCGAAAGCAATGCCATGTATCCCGCGAGCAGCGTGAGCGGCTGGTATTTTAACCACTCCGACTCGAAATATTTTGGCGTGGGCAAAATCGGGAAAGATCAGATCGAAGATTACGCGAAGCGAAAAAGCCAAACCCTCGCTGAAGCCGAACGCTGGCTCGGGCCGTATCTGGACTACGACCCTGCCTGACCAAAGTCTCCTGGCCTGTCTCGATAACCCCTCACGCAACCATGCCGTGCCGTGGAAAAGGACAGAGCCCGCGCCCAATGAAATCGGGTTGAGCGCGCTTCGAAAAGAATCCAAGCCAGTCGCGTGGAGCAAAATTCCCCGTCACCCGCACCCACCGAGAGATTTTCGGACAGAGTCGAAAATTATATCCGATACCGGCCTTCGTATCCCGGCGGCGTCATTCACACCCTGCGCTCGCAAACCGGTTTGAACTCGACGTCGTGGGTTGCCGATGTCGGGTCAGGCACCGGAATCTTTGCCCAATTACTCCTCCCCTATTGCGGGCGAGTCTTCGGGGTCGAGCCGAACCAGGCGATGAGAGCCTCTGCTGAAACACGGCTAAGTGGGTCGGAAAACTTTTTCAGCAGAGCGGGGACCGCTGAAGCAACCGGCTTGGAGGAGAGGTCCATTCATCTTGTCACCGCCGCCCAATCTTTCCACTGGTTTGACCTGCCAGCTTGCCGCCGGGAATTCATCCGCATCCTTCGCCCGGAAGGATTTGTGGCGTTGGTCTGGAACGAGCGACTGGTCACGGCCACCCCGTTCCTTGTGGAGTACGAGGCCCTGCTCCAGCGCCACGCGATCGACTACGAAACGGTCAATCATACCGCCACCCGGGACCAGGAGACAGTGGCGACGTTTTATGGCAAAGCCGGTTTCACGATAAAGACCTTCCCCAACGAACAACGCTTCGATTTTGCCGGCCTCAAAGGCCGGTTGCTCTCGTCATCCTACGCCCCAAACGCCGGCCATCCGCGGCACGATTCCATGATGGCCGCCTTGGTAGTCCTGTTCGAGCGTCACCAGCAATGCGGGGCCGTTTCCTTTCTCTATACGACCAAGCTCTACTACGGAAACTTGGCGGAAGATTGATGACGGATACGCGGCATCGCGAAATTGTGAGGGTGAGCCCGTGAGCCGGAGTGATCGCCGAAAGAAGCGCGTCCACTGAGGCGGGGGTTACGCCAAAACGCTCGCTCACCGGCATCGCCCTCTGAAGCGCCGCCTCAGCCGGAGCGCCGTCGCCAGCGCGCACGACTGTTTGGGCAATCTTGCGCGATTCGTGGCGGCGTCATCGGGGCGGAAAATCAAATCCTGATCGGAGAAATTTCCATCGCCGCAAAAAAGGCGGCGATCACGTTTTTTTCGCAACCACCCCGGGCTGCGCTACGGCAGGAACGACCGGTCGCAGGCTCAGACCGCGATCGAATCGAACACCGTCACCTTGTCCCAAAGATGCGAGCAGTCCTCGACGAATTTTTGATGGAGAGGATGCGTCTGATAAATGTTTTGGCCCTCGACGTTGTCGAACATCAGCAGCTCCGAGGCGTGGTAGCTGGACTCAACCACCGCGCGTTTTTCCGTGCTCGCCGGAACGCCCACCTGAATCGCCTTCACCGTCTCGATCGCGGCCAGCATGCGAATGCCCGCGAGCAATTTTTCGAGATCTGCTTTCGAGTCCGGATTCTTCAGCCAGAAGAAAACGTGATGCGAGAGTTTGGGCAGACCGGCTTGGTTCGATGAGGTGGAGTCCATGGGAAAAATCGGCGATCAGCTCACAATCCCGCCGGACGCGAGTCGAGGCTGAAGCCGCACCCGCTCGGCAGGCCAGAGCGTTGGGCGATCAACGCCCCAAGCCGAGCGATCGCGCCGGATTGCGTCGCGCCACCCAATCAATCTCTCCATCCCGGCAGTCCTTCCGCCTTCAAGGCGGTGATGAAAGCGCGAAGCCCCTGCGCAAGCCGCACGACGAGTTCGGTGAACTTCGCGCTTGGAGCGATTCCCTCCGACCGCCAGCTTCCGTCGACAAAACTCCGCGCGACGCGCCCAAACCCCATGGAGACGATTCGACCCAAAGATCCTTCCCGCCCGGCTGCCTTTACGCGCCGAGCCTTTGTGCAGGCCGTCGTGACTGCGACCGGGTTGCGCCATCTGCCCGGAAACGCGCTCGCGGCAGACACGTCCGACGAGATTCCGATCATCGACACGCACATTCACCTTTTCGATCCGACCCGCCCGCAAGGGGTGCCGTGGCCGAAACCAGGTGACACGGTTATTTATCAGCCCGCCCTTCCGGAGCGCTACCGGAAGCTCGCCGCGCCCCACGGCATCCGCGGCGCGATCGAGGTCGAATGCAGCACGTGGCTGGAAGACAACCAGTGGGTTTTGGATGTGGCCGAGAAAAATCCGATCATGGTCGGAACGGTCGGAAATCTCGACGCGGGAACGCCGGAATTTCGCAGCCACCTTGATCGTTTTCGCCGCAATCCCCTCTTCCGCGGCATTCGCTACGGCAACTTGTGGGGACGCGATCCGGCGGCACAACTCGCGCGGCCGGAGTTCGTCGCCGACCTGAAAGCGCTCGCCGGTGCCGGTCTCTCCCTCGACACCGCCAATCCGACTCCGGCTCTGATCGACACGGTGGTGCGGATGACCGACCGGGTGCCGAATCTGCGCATCATCATCGATCACCTGCCGCAGATGAATCCACCGGAAGAAACGGTGGCGAGCGCGGCGTACCGCGCCAATCTGCGCGAGCTGGGTCAACGCCCGCAGGTCTACGTGAAAGTCTCCGAAGTCCTGCGCCGGGTGAACGGCCGCGTGCCGGTGGACTTGGAGTTTTATCGCGCGCGGCTCGAGGAAATCTGGGGTGTCTTTGGCGAAGACCGCGTGCTTTTCGGCAGCGACTGGCCGAACAGCGACCAGTGGGCCGATTTGCCCAAGGTGATCAATGTCGTGCGCGAATTCTTCAAAACCAAGGGTCGAGGCGCCGCCGAAAAATATTTCTGGAAAAATTCCGTCGCCGCCTACCGCTGGACAAAACGCGATCCCTCCCAGCCGGCGCTCGGAAAAAGCTGAGCCGGAATCGGGCGGCTGACCCCACCGCTCGCAACCGTGACGCGATCTCACGGTTCGATGCGCGACGCCATTTTATCGCCTTCCGACTTCCCTTCCTTCGGCGCTGCGTCGATGCGTCTTCCACGCCGACGGCCGTACGAGTCTTTCACCGCCCGAAGCGAAAGATCCCGGCGTCGGGGTTTTTTCGCCCGAGGCACAGCGCCGTAATGATCTCCGCGGCGATGAATCCGTAGGTGATCCCATTCCCGCCGTAACCGAGCGCGAAATACATCCGCGGGTGATCGGGATGCTCACCGATGTACGGCAACCCGTCGGGCGTCTCGGCGAAGGTGCCGGTCCACGCATACGCGACCTCGAAGTCGATCTTCGGCAAAATTCGTTTGAATTTCCGGGCGAGCAGCTGCGTTTTCCACGTCAGCAATTCGTCACGCCGTCGCGGATCCCGAAAGGGCTCGTCGTAACCGCCCAACATCGCCCGGCCATCTTCCGTCGCCCGCAAATACAAATAAGGCCGGGCGGTTTCCCACATCATCCGCTGCCGTGGCCAGCCCGCGAAACTTGTGAGCGGCTCACTGACGATGGCGTAAGTGCTGTGCAGACTCGTCGGCGCCCCCCGAAGATCGCTGAGTGCCTCGTAACCGGTTGCGACCACCACTTGGCGGGCGCGCACGCGTGTTCCCCGCTCAGTCAGCAGCTCAACCCCCCGCGGTCGGACAAGGTGACGGGTGACCGCGGTGCGATCGAACGCGCGCAGCCCCTTGCGGGACGCCCGCGCGAGCAGTGCGTTGGTGAAACGGTACGTATCGATTTGCGCCGTGTCGCGCGTCAGGATCGCGCCCCAGTGCGGCAGCGTCGTGTGGCGAGCTAGGTCCGCCTTGGTGCACCACTCCACGTCAAATCCGCAGCGACGCCGCGTTTCAAACTCAGTTCGGAGCCCACCAAGGTCTCGTTCGCTGCTCGCGAGGTACAGGCTCTCCCGTTGCACGTAACCGCTGGAACCATCCAGACCGCCGGCCAGCGCTTTGAACTTCCTCACCGCATCGAAGCTCACCTGATAACTGCGAACCGCTTTTTCCTCTCCGATCATCCCGATCAGCCGGTGGAGCGGCACATCGTTCTCGTAAGAAAGGAATCCGGTGCTGGCGGCGGTGCTCCCGAAACCGATATCACGCTTGTCCAGCAGGAGCGTGTCGACACCCGCGCTCACCAGCTGATGCGCCACCAACGCCCCCGTAATGCCGCCGCCAATCACGGCCACCTCGCACGACGCATCGTTCAACAACGGCGGGAAACTCTGGAGCAAACCGCTTTTGATCGGCCAGAAAGGGCGACCCGAAATGAGGTCCATCCCATCACAGAGAGCATTTTCACCGGAAGGTTCCTCGGTCCAAGGGCGCAGGAAAAAACCAAGGGTTCGGACCTAGATCCGGGCGCAACTGGTCCGGTGTGAGCTGAGTGGCGGACCGGTCCGGCCATCCGTCTCAACCCGCCGCGAGCATCTGCTTCATCTGGTCCTTCAGCTGCTGCTGACGGATCTCGAACGCTTTCGTTTTTTCCGTGAAAGCGGCCGCCGCCTGATCCAACCCTGCCTTCTCGGCGGCGAGCGCGGCGCGGTCGTTGGTAAACTTAACCAGGTCTTTCTTGAGTTGGGCGGCGCCAGTCTGGGCGCGCACTTCGGCCTCCTGGATTTCCGCTTCCTGCTCCGCGAGGGTCTTCGTCCTAGCCTGCACTTGTGCGCGATCGGCATCGACCGCCGTACGCTCCTTCGTGAGCTGAGCCCGCTCGGTGGCAAGTTTGGCGAGCGACTGTTTGTGCAAGAGCTGCTCGGTTTCAAACGCCTGCTCCGCCGTGGCCAGCTTGGTCTCGCGCGGGGCGACTGAGGCTTCGAACTTGGCCACGGCCGCTTCGCGGACCGCGAGCGTTTCATTGATTTGCTTTTGCTCCGCGGAAAATTTCGCCGCGGCCGCCATATGGGCATTGACGGCTTGGTCGATCGCGGCGCGCTCCTGCGCAGCTTTCGCCTGGCTCTGGGCCACCATCCGTTGCGCCGCCTCTAATTTCTCCTGATCGCCGGCGAGCTTCTCCGCCTCGACGATCACCACTTTTTCCTTCTCCGCGAGAGTTTGCGCCCGGCTGGCGCCTTCGGTCTCCCGTTTTTTCAGTCGCGCTTCGGTTTCCGAGAAAGCGCTCAACGCCTGGTCCGCTTCCGCTTTTTCCGACTGCGCGATGGCTCGGTCCTGCGCGAGCTTCGCCTGATCTTTTTTCAGCTGCGCACTTTCGGCCTGAATCCGGATTTCTGCTTCCTGCAGCTGGGCCGCCTTTTCACCCGCCGCTTTCAGCTGCGGCTGGAGATTGGACTTTTCCGCCTCCACCGCAGAGCGCTCCAGCGCGAGCTTGCCCACCGCCTGTTTCAACACGAGCTGCTCGGACTCGAGCGTCTGCTGCGTCGCGGCGAGCTTGGCTTCGCGCGGGCCAATCGCCTCCATCGCTTTTTTGTGCTCCGCCGCAAATTGCGCTGCGTCCGCCTTGAGCTTCGCCACACCCTGTTCCATTTCCACCCGATCCAGCGCCAGCTTGGACGAATCCTTTTTCAGCTGGGCCACCTCCACCGCGGTTCGTGCGGCGGTTTCCTGCAAAGTCGCCTCTTTTTCCGCGAGACTCTTGAGCTGCGGTTGAAGATTGGCTCGCTCCCCTTCGAGTGCCGCCCGCTCCTGCGCGAGTTTCACCAACGCCTGTTTCAGAACGAGCTGCTCTGAGTCCAAAGCCTGCTGCGACGCGACCACCTTCGCTTCGCGGGGCGCCAGGGCTTCGGTGGACTTCTTGAATTCCTCCGCGACTCGCGCGGCCTCAGCTTTTTGTTTGGTGGCCGCCTGTTCGACCTCGGCCCGATCCAGCGCGAGCTTCGCCCGGTCTTTTTGGAGTTGCGCGATTTCCGACTGGAATTTCGCATCGGCGGACCGCAGGGCGGCTTCCTGGTCGGAAAGATTTTTCAGCTGCGGCTGGAGCGTCGCGCGTTCGGCTTCAATCGCGGCACGTTCCCCGGCGAGTCGCGCGGTCGCCTGCTTGATGACCGTCTGTTCCGACTGCAGCGCTTGTTGTGCCTCCGCCAGCTTGGTTTCCTGCGGCGCAAACGCCTCCAGTTTCTTTTTAAGTTCCTCCGCGAAATCCGCTGCCTCCGCCTTTTTCCCGGCGACCGCTTGGTCGAGGTCTGCGCGTTCCCGGGCCAGTTTCGCCTGCTCCTTCTTAAGATTCGCCGCTTCATTCGCCGCCTGGACTTCCGCGTCCTGCAATGCCGCCTCTTTTTCCGCGAGGGCGGTGAGCTGCGGTTTGAGCTTGTTCCGCTCCACTTCCAAGGCGGCTTGCTGCTGCGCGAGCTTTCCCTCGTTTTGCCGAAACACCATCCGCTCGGCTTCCAGAGCCTGCTCCGCGGCGTTGATTTTGGCCACTTCCTTCGCCGACGACGCTAGCGCGAGTTCAACCGCTTTTTTCTGAGGCTCGAGCGATGCCTGTTCCTGCGCGATTCTCTTCGAGAGCTTTTCGAGGTCGGCCCGGTCGGCGGCGATCTGCGCCGCCTCCGCGTCGGACATTTTTTTTGCTTCCGCCGATTTCTCCTCGGCCGCGGCGAGCCCCGTTTCCCGCTTCGCGAGATCAGCCCTCGCAGGCGCCGGCGCCGCGTCAGCGGACTCGAACGCCGCCAACCTGGCTTCTTTCTGCGCCAGTAAATCCTGGGCGACTTTGAGCCGTGCCTCTGCCTGTCGCGCGGTGGTTTCGAGCTGGGCCGTGAGTTTCGTCGCCTCGACCGCGTTCTTTTTTTGAGTTTGCGCCAGCAACATGTCCGCAGCCTCGGCTTGCTCCTGCGAACCATTGTGCGGTTGCTTCTTGGAAAGCTCCAGGCCGAGACGAGCCACCTCCTGCTCGAGCAT
>JBDSSU010000404.1:0-8389 GCA_039928635.1 Opitutaceae bacterium
GATTTCACGAGTGCCATCGCGCTCTGCACGTTCTCCGGCGTGGCATTGGTCCAAGGCAGAATTTCGCGCGCCGAGTTGCTGAAGGTCACGAGGCGGAAACGATCCTCGGGTCGCATCGCACCGAGGGCTTGCGCGACGCCGTTGCCGAGCGTGTGGATCTTGCCCTGCATCGAACCGGACACGTCCAGGACGTAGCTGTAGTCGGCGCCGTGGGTGAGCGGCTTCAAATCGACGCCCGGGGTGACGACCATCATGAACGTGCCGGGTTTGTCCTTGGACGCCCGGTACGGGATCACCTCGACGCGTCCCGGGAGATTGTCGGCCAGCCGGTAGTAGAGCACGAAATCGCGATCGAGCTTCGCGCCCGGTCGGTCGAGCGTGAGTTTGTAGTGGCCTTCATCGAGTTTCTGCGTCGCCGCGACGGTCTCGAATCCCGGGACGCGCACATCGGCGACCGGCCACGCGGACTTCAGTTCAACATTGATGGAGAACGCGCCCTCGACCTGCGGGTTGGCGGTCCAGAAACTTTTCGCCTGATCGTCGGTGCCGCCGTCTTCGAGTGGGTAGAGATAGCGGGCGACTCCGGCGTCGATCTCCAGCGGCTGGTAATAAACGAAACGCAGCTTCACCTCAGCGTTGGCGCGCACGGGGGAGACCCTGAATTCGTACGTGAGAAAACTATTCTTCGTCGCGAGTCCCGCGTCGTTGCCCGCTTGTTTCTCTTCCGCGTAGGCCTGCTCGGCTTCCGCCTTCGGGAGGACTTCGCCTTGCAGCGTTTTCTCTCCCGTCACGATCGTGACCTCGGAAAGGCTGGCGCTTTTCGGGACAGGGAAAGCGTAGATCGCTTCGAGGTCGGCGGAGTTCGGATTAAAAAATGTCTGCAACACCTCGGTCTGCGCGAAGCCGTTGTTGAGCGTCACGTTGACTTGGTGGGAACGGATGGTGATCGGCGCGTGGGCCGCGCCCTGCGGAGTGAGTGTGCCGCCGGCGAAGGCGGACGAAAGGCTGACGGCAAAGGCCGCGAGGCCGAGGAGGAGGGACTTCATGATTTTCATGGGGGAGGGTGGAGGAAACACCCCGTCCTTTGCTCAGCGCGTACCACGATCTTCGGACTTTAATTCTACTTACTGTCTGCCAACGGAAAGAGAATTTAACCTCGTCGCGGAGGATCGACGGTTGTAGCCATTTAATGTCCAAGCGATGACAAAATATGTCTTATCCGAGCAAACTATGAAACTGCCTTTCACCACCGAAGAGCGTGAGTTCGCGACGGGGATGCAGCGTGTGAGCGCGGCCAATCCATTTCTGCCCGAGCGAATCGCGGCGGAGCGCGAAGCCTTGGGCGCTGACTTCGAGGAAGGCGAAGCCGACTGGAACACGCGGGCGCCGTCGCCCCAGCCCAGTCCGCATCACGCGAAGCTGCTGCAGCGCTGCGGCCAGATCGTCGAACGCGTCCGCGCGAATTGGCCCCGGGGCGGGCAGATCGCGCGCACGGACGTGGAGCTTTACGAAGCGTTGGTCGGGTTCTGGCTGTATCAGAACTACGCGGGCCGCTTCGACGCGTTGATTCTGCCTTCGCTCGACGGCCGGCCCACGGCGCGCGCGGAGTTTTATCCGGCGTTTCGCGCGGAGGTGGAAGCGCGTTACGGACTGCCCGGGATCGCGGAAACGATCGGCGCGCAAGAGGCCCCGCATTTGTTTGCGTGCGCGTTTCAGATCCGGCGGGCCTTCCACAATATTTTCCGCTCGCTGGTGGGAGGTTCGCCGCCGATGGCGCGGTTGCGGGCGGGGATCTGGCAATCGATTTTCACGCATGACCTGATTCGTTATCGTCGGATCCTGCACGGCCGGATGGGCGATTTCGCCACGCTCGTGACGGGACCCTCGGGCACGGGCAAGGAACTGGTCGCGCGCGCCATCGCGCTCTCGCGGTACCTTCCCTATGAGCCGAAGCGCGGCGGTTTTGCCGGGGATTTCGCGGCGGGATTCTTTCCGCTGAATCTGGCGGCGCTTTCACCGACCCTGATCGAATCCGAATTGTTCGGACACCGGCGCGGGGCGTTCACGGGTGCGCTGGCGGATCGAGCGGGCTGGATGGAAGTGTGTCCGCCGGCGGGCGCGGTGTTTCTCGACGAGATCGGCGAGGTGGAGACGGGCATCCAAGTGAAACTCTTGCGCGTGCTGCAATCACGCACCTTTCAACCGCTCGGCGGCACGGACACGCGCCGCTTCGAAGGCAAGATCATTGCCGCGACGAATCGCGACCTGCCGGTGGAAATCCGCGCCGGGCGCTTCCGGGAGGATTTCTATTACCGGCTCTGCTCCGACCAGCTGACGACCCCGACGCTGCGCGAGCAACTCGACGCCGCGCCCGGCGAACTCAGGACGTTGGTGTCGCACATCGCCGGCCGACTGCTGGGCGAGGACGAGGCCGACCGTTTCACGCGCACCGCGTTGGCGTGGATCGAGAAAAATCTCGGAGCGCGTTACGCGTGGCCGGGAAATTTCCGCGAGCTGGAGCAATGCGTGCGCAATCTGGTGCTCCGAGGCGAATACCGCCCCGCCGGCCCGCTGCTGCGCGGCGAAGCCGAGGATTGGAATACGCTGATCGAGTCAGGCGCGTTGACGGCCGAAGAGCTGATGCGCCGCTACACGCGAATCGTCTTCGCCCAAGCCGGCACGATCGAGGAAACCGCCCGCCGCCTCGACCTCGACCGCCGCACCGTGAAGGCGCGGCTCGGTTCCGCTCCGCTCACTGGATAGTCAGGGCGTTTTCGAGAAGACGCTTTCGCGGATGGCTTCGAATGCGGTGCGGGACCATTTCCAGTCGAGCAGATAGTCGACGGCCACAAATTGGTGAGCGCCGACGATAAGCCAGAACACGAATTGAAAGCGCAATTTCGCGCTCTTGTGCCGCAGCCGGCGCTGTGCGAGGAAGGCACCGGGCCAGCCGCCCGCGAGGGCGAAGAAATGCAATCCGCGCTCGGGTGAGCGCCAGGCGCGTTCCTTGGCCCGCTGCTTGTCGTCGGCGTAGAGGAAATAGGTGATCGCTGACCCCGAGACATAGCAGATCGCCAGCAGCCAAAGACCGTGTTCGGGGTCCCATCGGCGCGCGGCGAGCAGCGGTGCGATCAGCAGGATCAGCACGACGATGAGGTGCGCAGGACGAATCCGCCCGCCGTCGTTTCGATGCACGGCCTGCGTGGCACACGGCCGGCCTTTCTTATCGGTGCCGAGGGTGAATGTGACGACATCGCCGACCTCCGGCGCCTTGTGCCGTTCGGCGAAATCACGGTGATGCAAAAAAACGCGCCGGCCGTCGCACTCGACAAACCCGAACCCCTTCGCCCGATCCCACGATTCAATCCGCCCGGTGGACATGGTGGACGCGGCGTTTGTCACTTACCCCAAGCGGCGAACAGCTCGTCGAAGGAGAAGAAGCGTTTGCTGAGCCAGCCTTTGCCTTTTTGCGGACGTTCTTTTCTCACGGGCGGATTGAAGGCGAGTCGGGGCTCGTTCAGCAGGAGAAAGCTTCGGGCGTCTTCTTCCAGCCAAGGCCATTCCTTGTGCAGCTCGTTCAACAGTTCCTCGTGGCTGTTCCACCATGTTTTACCACGGTGCTCGCAGACGCCCGCTTTGAAATAATTCCACGAGTTGGCGAAGAACACTTGTTCGATGCGCGCCACGTAGCTGATTCCCTGAAAGATTCCGGCATGCTCGCGTGCGAGGTTACCGCCGAAGTGCGGCGCGAAATACTGCGAATGCACGAGCTTGTTTCCTTTCTCGTATTTGCAGCCGTAGATGCGCCCTTGCATGAACAGCCTGAGCGTGACGGGCTCGTTGATTTCCCGGGCGTAGATTTCGAGAGATTCCTTCTTTTTGATCATACTGTGTTCTTCGAGGTAGGAGATGAGCTGGTCGGAGAGAAAGCGGTGTACCGGAGAGAATTTTGTAGCGCGAAGCACCTCGGCGAGTTGCTGCCAATGGATGAAACGCACGCCTGCCCGAAATCTTCCTGGACAAAGTGCGAGCACCGCTCCCCAACGCGCCCCATAACGCTTCAGCTGTTCGCTGGCGTCCGTGGCATCGACTTTCGCCTCGATCACACCGCAGCCGAGATCGGTTTCCACCAGAATGTCCGACCGACCGTCAGCATGCCGCAATTCCAGTTGGACCGAAGTGACGCGTCCCTGAAAACCGAACAGCTTCAGGAAAGCTTCCGGTCTGGCTGCCAGGAGAAATCCCAGCCACGCGGTCAGCCGCGTCTCCTTCAGCGAAACTCCGAAAGCTCCGAGCAAACTCGTGGCCACCGCACCTCCCCGCATCAGGTCGACTTTTTCAACGGAGAGATTGGGAAGACGGCGATTCGACATTGAGAGGTTTCAACTCACTTCAACTTCGGGAGCGTCGTAGCGGATTCGCGCGGATGAGGGCCAAGCGATTGAACGAAGAAAATATCACGATCCCTGACATGATCCCTTCACGGGACTGCATGCGGTACGAGATGAGTGTTACGGCTGGGCTTCTTCATCCACGCTATATTGCGCGGCCTCTTCCTCTAAAACTGAACCCAGATCGCTCTGGCCGTCCGGCGTAAAGGGTTCCAGCGAGAAGCCGTCTTGGAGCTTGATGCCGCGCACGTGCAGGCTGCCGTGCTTACGCAGTCCTTCACAATACCGATACATCGTGTCGGCGTCGTCGGTGATGAGGTAGCCGTAGTGGCGTGCCTCGGCGTGGCCGATGATCTTGAAGTCGTCCTTCAACGCCTGACGATCTCCGCCGGACTGCTGGAAGGCCTTGAAGTCGAGACCGGCGACCACCACGGCATCTTCATGAGTGAAGGGAAGCAGGATGAATTGCTCCAAGGTGAGAGTTTCGAGTTTTTGTTTTACGCAAAACTCGGCGACCACGATGGCCGAGAGGGCCATGGGCATGCGCTCCTTGAGGAAATACTGGAAATAGAGTTTCGCGACGGTGTGCCGGTCGCGTCGTGGGTCGGCGAGCGTGATGAGGAAACTGGTGTCGAAAAACACCCCGTTACGCATCGTCCCCTTCGCGCTGTACCCGCACCCAGGCGGCAGCATCCCGCACATCGCGCCACGCTTCCGCGCCGGCTGAGGTCATTTTCGCAAACGCGGCTTCATCGAATTCGGATTTGTAGGGAACGAATTCAATCAGGCGCAGCTTGCGGAGAATTTTGGTGCGCTCGTTCCGTTGGGCGGAGACGCGCAGTAATTTTTCTCCGGCGAAGGGCGCGGGCTCACGTTTCAACAAATCCCAATCCACCCCCACGATGACCGGTTGCGACTGATCGCGCAGGCGCACGTGGAGATTGGCTTTTTCGCCGCCGGCCTCGCGCAATTCGCCGAGCAACATCAACTCCACCGTTATCCAGCGGTCGGCCTGCGGACGGCGCAGGACGGTTTCCCGATCGATGCGCAGGTTGCCGAAGCCAGCGTGGGCAGTCTGCGGGCGGACGAAGTAGGTGATGTTTTTCTCGAAAGCGGCGCGTTTCTGCCAGCCGAGCAGGATGGAGAGGCGGGTGGGGTCGGGGTTGGCGGTGACGTCGGCAGTGGTCGCCACGGCCATGTCGCGCTCGAAGCTCTCGCGGACGTTTTCGGGGATGGGAACCACCATGGCGTAGGAGCCTTCGCGAACCTCGACGACGGTGTCGTTGAGCGAACCTTGGTTGGAGCCGAGGACGAGTTTTTCGACGTCCTCGTGGAATTTGCGCATCACCCCAAACGGTACGTGAGCCGGGGAAATCGGCGTGCCGTTGATTTCGCCTTGGAGAGCGAACTCGTCTGGGTGGGGGGTGGACATGCGCGGAATCAGACCATCGTGCAGGCGGCGGGCTCAGGCAAGCGCGGGGCCGGCGGACTCGGGCTCCGGCTCGGGCGTGGGGACGGCGATGGCGTCCTCGCCCCAGATGCGGGCGAGGGTGGCTTGGATCTTTTGCTCGAAGCGGGTGATCAGTTCCCGGTTCGCGGCCACGAGGGCTTGCTCGGCTTCGATCTCTGCCACGATCGCTCGCTGCGTGGCGAGGTCGTCTGGGATTGGAATAGAAATACCGTTTAGCGCTTGCTGATTCAGCTTCGGTTGCGCTGCGCCCGTAACGAACTCGGCGATTGATATGGAATTAAGATGGACCTCGACGAACTTCTGCGTCGCGGGGCTCGCGAATTTCAAAACGTGAGCGTGGTTATTTACCCAGCACCTGCCGGAAACTGAGAACGCGATGGGGGTCGAGCGGGCCAACAGATTCGCGCCATCTTCCGAGATCAAGAGGATGTCTTCGTCGAAGATAAAGTCGGCGACTTGGTCAACGATTCCAGACGCGCCGTAATACGGATATGGCCCGGGCTTGCGGTCGCCTTGGGTGATTGGGACGCGGCGCGAATCCATGTTTTGCGCCAACGTCCCGAGTTCGCGCTTCGGCCAGTCGGGGTGGATGGGGATGTGGGGGCGGTAGTGGTCGAGGACGGCGCGGGCGCCGTTGATGACTTTCTGGTAGCCCTCGATCTCCGCCACGATCTCCTTCTGCACCTCCAGCGGCACGAGCGGAACCGGTAACCTTAAAAAGACTTCACGCGGCAAATGTTGGATGCCCGCTCCTGCTGATTGCGCGCTGAGTTCGCCTCGACTTGCCTGCCAACGAAGCAGGTGGACGAAGAAGCTTGGTTCGTAAGGCGCTTTGAACCGCACGCGATGTAGTGCCTTCTGAAACTTGAGGTCTGGCAGGCGACCGTCCCACACCGCAGCGCGGCCCGGTTCACCGCCTTCGCAGACCAGCACGTCTCCCGGTTTCAACGAGAACTTTTCAAGTTCGTCGTCGCGGAAATACATCTCAAGAAGGTCGGAGGCATCAATGCGATCCCATTGGACGTTCACGTTCCGAAGGTAGGGCATGAGCTTTCCTTCGGTGTGCTTCGCTCGGTCGAGCATCTTGCCGAGTTGAACTTCTGCGATCTCCCCCAAGGCAATCAGCGGGAAGGAATGATTCGCAGCCACGCCCTCCCGATACCGCTCGCCGCTCAGGTTGTAGTCGCCGTTGGCGGCGATCTTATCTTTGGGGACGATTAAGGAAAGGGATGAAGGAGGAGGGATGAAGGATGAGTCGGCGTTTCCGCTGCGGAGAGCGGTCAAGTAGGCGGCGAGTTCGGCCTGCACTTGGGGGAGGTCGTTTTTTTCGATGGCGCGGCGCTGGGCTCCGAGGCCGAAGCCGTCGTTCTCCACTTTGAAGAAGGCGATGGTCGGGGCGCGCTTCGCGAGGGATTTGTCGAGAATCAGAATCGAAGTCTTCACGCCGGAGTAGGGCTGAAAGACTCCGGCGGGAAGGGAGACGACGGCGACAAGGCTGGTTTCGACGAGCAGCTTTCTCAGCGCGGTGTAGGCATCCTGGCTCTGAAAAATAATTCCCTCGGGGACGATAATGCCAGCGCGGCCGTTGGGCGTGAGATGCTCGGCCATGTAGTCCACAAAGAGGACTTCGCTGCGCTTGGCCTGAATCGAGAATCGCTTGTGGGGCTTGATGCCGCCTTTCGGGGACATGAAGGGCGGGTTGGCGAGGATGACATCGGCGAACTCGTTCCAGCGTTCCTCGGAGGTGAGGGTGTCGTATTCGTAGATGTGCGGATCGGTGAAGCCGTGGAGGTAGAGATTCACCAAGGAGAGGCGCACCATGTCGGGCGAGATGTCGTAGCCTTTGAAGTTTTTGGCGAGGCGACCGCGGTCGTCGGGCGTGAGTTTGCTGTGACCCTTGGCGTCGGTGTTGGCGCGAAGGATGTATTTGTAGGCCGAGATGAGAAAACCTGCGGTGCCGCACGCGGGATCCAAAATAGATTCGTTTTTCTTCGGCGCTAAAATTTCGACAATGAAGTCGATAATATGGCGTGGGGTACGGAACTGCCCGGCGTCGCCTTGCGAGCCGAGCACGCTGAGCAAATATTCAAACGCATCGCCGAGGCGCTCGCTGTGGTCATAGCTGAACTCGTCGATGATCTTGAGGAAGGCCTTCAGCGTCTCGGGGTCGCGATACGGGAGGTAGGCGTTTTTGAAAATGTCGCGAAACAGCGGGGGAATGCCCGGATTCTCGGGCATCTTGGTGATGCCTTCGGCGTAAAGATTCAGCGTTTCGTGGCCGCCAAGGCCTGAGTGCATTAGTTTGGCCCAGCCGTAACGGGCATAGTCGCCGGTGAAAAATTTACGTTTACCGCCGAGTTCCTCAGCCTCGGCGTCCATATCGTCCATGAATTTGTAGATCAGCGCGATGGTGATCTGCTCAACCTGGGATTTCGGGTCGGGAACTTTGCCGACGAGAATGTCGCGCGCAGTGTCAATGCGGCGCTTGGTATTGGTATCGAGCAACGGATGCCTTTTATGCGATGAA
>JBDSSU010000405.1:0-9386 GCA_039928635.1 Opitutaceae bacterium
GGTGGCGACAGACGATTTTTCGAGCGATGCAGATGACATGGTGACATTTTGGTTGGAGGAGCTGAGCTCGTTGAAGCGAACGGAAGAATTAGAGATCGCGACGCGCCGGCCGGGAATTCGCCGGGGCGCGTTCCTGCGTCAGCATCTCATCGATGAAGTCGGCGATTCCCGGCAGCATCGCGGCGGAGCCATTTGAGTTTTCCGAGGAAGGCTCAAACGGGATGGCGGGCGCGGAAGCGGAGGGAAACTCTTCGCACGAAACGGCGTGCGGGAGGCCAGGAACTACGCGGGGATTTTTTGCGGTGACCGAACTGGCAGTCAGAAGGGGCAACAGGATTTCGGCGAGGGCATGTGCGTTCTCCACGCGTTCCTCCTCCTGCGTTAGCAATGTTTCGATCTGGATCTCGGAAATTTCCGGCGACTCCTGCGCACGCGAAAGGAGCGCGGCCACTTTGCCAGCGAGCAATTCTTCCGCTTCTTCGTCCTTGCCGCTCGCGCGCAGAATGCAGACGCGCCGATAAACCGCCCGCAATTCACGGAGCAGCGGAGGGACGGTTCGGAGCGGAGAAAAAGGAGGCGGCGCAGCGCTCGACATCTGGAGCGCTAGACCGAACACACTCAGCGAGGTTCAAGATTTTTTTCGTGCGCTTCGCACGTTCCCGCCGATGTCGCCGTGCATTAATCCCGATAGAAAAAGTGCAGCACCGCCCAAGCCGCTGCAGCCGTAGCAACGAGTATCACGCAGAAAATAATCCAGCACCCTTTCTTCGTCGGTCCCGGGCGCTCTTTCTCCGCCGCGGCAAGTTTCGCCATCAACGCATCCGAATCGTCGGGAGCGTTGCGGCGCGGAAACGGTGTCTGCGTCGCCGCTCGAGGAATCGCCGTCAACCCGCTCGCCGGGGAAACCGGAACTCCGGCAGATCCCGGTGGCTGGAGAAAGGGCTCGGGATGCGCCACCCGCTGGCTGCCGCCGGATGCCGCGGCGATTTCGCCCTCGAGCCACGCCAGATGTTCTTGGATGAGGGCGCGCTGTTGAAGGAGTTCCTGGAGGCGGTCGGCCATGCGGTGGGAAACGCTCAGGCGACTCGACCGTCGCTAGCAATCCACAAAAAAGGCGCCGGATTCACATCCGGCGCCGGAGAGGCTGTGTTGAGACGGAGCTTAGCTCGTGACAACGGCGACGCTGCCGTGCGCTTTGTCGAACTTGACCGTACCGTCCTTCAACGCGAAGAGGGTCCAGTCGCGGCCGATGCCGACGTTCTTGCCCGCGTGCGTTTTGCTTCCGCGCTGGCGAATGATGATGTTGCCTGCGATGACGGCCTGGCCGCCGAACTTTTTCACGCCGAGCCGCTTCGAGTGGCTCTCGCGGCCGTTCATTGACGTTCCCTGACCTTTTTTGTGCGCCATGGTGGGTGGTTCCTTTTTTAGAGATTAGGCAGTGATCGTGTTGATCTTGATCACCGAAAGTTCCTGGCGATGGCCGCGTTTGCGCTCCATGCCCTTGCGCTTCTTCTTTTTGAACACGATGACCTTCGTCCCGCGTTTGTTTTCGAGAATGGTGGCCGACACGGAAGCACCAGCGAGGATCGGCGTTCCGACGCGAAAATCCGCGCCTTCGCCAGTCGCCAACACATCATTAATCTCGATGGTCGAGCCCTTTTCGGTGCCGGGGTAGCGGTTAACAATGAGAATATCGCCCTCAGTCACAGTGAACTGCTGACCCTGGGTCTTGATGGTGGCTTTCATAAATAAAACCGCAGAAAAAACGGTTTCCCAGAGGTGAAAGCAAGGCTTAATTTCCGCAAAACCACCTGCACCAACACGTCCCCGTGCTCATCGGACCAGTTCGGGAAATTCCGCGACGCCGGCGTGCGCGGCGTTGGCTGCGGCAGAGGGGAGCGCGTACAAAACCGCGTCGCGCAAACGCATTCCGCGGGCACATAGGCCGTCGAGCAGGCACGCGAAGAGCACGTCTCCCGAACCCGTCGGCGATACTTCCCTCACCAAGGGCGGCGTCGCGGCGGACACGGAGCCGTCGAGATCGCGGATCTGCACCGGACCCGGGCCGTTGGTGACGACCCAGCGTTTCGCGGTCGCGTTCGGCGGGAGGTTGGCGAGATCAGGCGCGAAAGGCAGCAACTCGTCCGCGTTGATCTTGATGAGATCGACGCGTCGTTTGAGGAACCACGCGAGCGGCGGGCCATAAACGTCGACGAAAACCTTTCCATGTTCGATCCACTCGTCGATCACGTCATGGAGCGGCTCAAAACTCGCATCGCCCCAGCCCGGAAAACTCCCGCACAGGGCCAGGACCTGGCCGGCCTCCTTCGCGCTGAGATAGTCTGCGCAGGCGCGAATCGCTTCGGCATCGGGCGGTACATCGGGGCCGAGGAAGGTTGTTTCCGCCTGGCCTTCGGCGTGGCTGCGCACCACGACGCCAACGCGGCTCGGTGCGTGCGTCGGGAAGAGGTGAAAATTGAAACCGCGCGCGCGCAGCCACGCTTCGCTTTCCGCCCCAGGTGCTCCGCCCGCGAAAACCAACGCGGTGTTCGGCACCCGCAGCCGGCTCAACATTTTCGAAACGTTGATCCCTTTCCCTCCCACCTGAAATGACTCACCGGCGGCCCGCTGAGTCTTCCCTGGGTTCCACGCGGAAAATGTCAAAGTCCGCTCCGCGAGCAGATTGCCGGTCAAAGTAAAAACATGGGGAGGGGGAGCGATGCTCATGGGGGATCTTTGCGCGGCGCTTTGAAGAAGACGTGGTTCGTCAGGAAGCTGAGACCCAAAACTCCGCTCAGGGTGCGGATATTGCGCATGGCGCCAAACACCATCGTCAGCGAACTGGCCTGTGGCTCATGCACCCGCAGCAGGAGTGCGCAACCGGTGAGCGCCAACAGCGGCTGCAGCGTGAAACACCAGTGATACACCGCGAAAGGATCCGGCCAGCGGGCGAGGGCCCAAGTCAGCACTGTGCCGCCGACGATCGGTGCGCTCGCCGCGAACAGCGAGATCACCGCGAGATTCATCCCGATCGCGAGGTTCTTGGCTTCGAGGGGAATCAGCCGCAGGAGAATCGTGAACTGTCCCAAGACGAAACCCGCGCTCGTGATCCCGCCCCAGAGCCACATCGCATAGAGGAAGCGGCTGTTCTCGGGCACGATGAAGCACCAAATGAAATTCGGCACCTGCCAAAGGATCAGCGAGACAGTCATGACCGCCTTGTTTCCATAACGGTCGAGTAAAGGTCCCCACGCGGGCAACGACAGCACTCCTCCCAGTTGTGACAACGTGGCCAACACCCCGACATCGAACGCCGAAAAGCCGACCTGCTCGAACATGAACACATGGTAGAACGGCCCGAAGCAATTCGCCGCGAAGGACCAGACTGCGCCGAACGCGATGAAAACGAGGAGGGAACGCGCTCGGAGGACAACTTTCAGCTGTTCTCCCAGCGGCAGCGCGGGGGCGCTGATGCGTTTTCGCGCGGGCGCCGGGCTTCGCCACTGCCAGCGCAATGAAAAGACCCGCATGATCGCCGCGCCTGCGATGATGAGCTGAAACGTCAGCACCGAATAATTCCAGTGAGACAGCGTCCAGCCTGCGATCAGCATGAACGTCAGGGTTGAGACCTGCAGCGTGCCATTCCGACGCCCAAAGTATTTGCCGCGTAATCGCGCCGGGACCCATTCCTGAATCCACGCGTTCCACGACACGCCGGCCACCGCCGCAAAGCAGCTCGAAAGGAGAAACCAAGCGATCAGGCACTTCCCGGCCATCGCCGGGTCATCGCGCGGAATCCAAGGCAGAATTATTCCCAACGCCACCCAGGTCACCAAGTGCAGCGTCGCCGCCATAACCGTGATGACCTTCGGCGGCTTCCACCGGGCAAGAAACGGAGCGGCGAAGATCTGCAAAAAATTTCCCATGAACGGGAGCGCGCTGATCAGACCGATGGTCGTCTTGGGAAGGAAGTAGGCCTTCGCGACCAGCGCGGTCATGAAAACATTTACCGGCAGCGACATCGTCACGATCGGCATGGCCATGATTCCATCCGCCGTGCACAGGCGCAGCGACCGGAGCAGATCGGCTCGATGCTGCACGGCATTTGCTCGCGCGCTGGTTGTGGTCACCATGGTTGTTCGCATCAAAGAGCCATGGGACGGATTATCGAAGCCAAAACTTTTCAGGCCCGGAAAACCGTGATGTTCGCCCGATGGTTGCTCGGAAAGTTTCTTGTGCGGCGTCTCCCGGATGGAAGCGAGGAAGCCCGGATGATCCTGGAAACCGAAGCGTATTGCGGGGAAAGCGACCTAGCTTGTCACGCGCGGGCCGGTCGCACGAAGCGCACGGAGGTCATGTATGGCGAGGGCGGCGTTTGGTACGTTTATCTCTGCTACGGCATTCACGAAATGCTTAACCTGATCGTCGGACCGCGCGGCTGGCCGGAGGCGATTTTGATTCGGGGCGTGGAAGGCGCGATTGGTCCGGGCCGGGTAACCAAAGCGCTCGCGATCGACCGCCGGTTAAACGCCATGGCCGCAGATCCCTCGAGCGGCCTTTGGCTCGAAGACCGAGGTCCACGCGTGCCGCGTGCAGGAGTGAAAGTGACCCCTCGCATCGGCGTCGATTACGCGGGTCCGATTTGGTCGGCGAAACCCTGGCGGTTCACCTTCGATCCCGGAGCATCGCTTCCACGGCGCGCTGCACTTGGACAAGATCGAGCGACTCCATCCCGGCTCCTGCCTTCAACACGTGCACGTGCGGAGCCGGTGGCGCCCACATCGCGGGATCGGTAGGTCCGAAAAGCAACACGCAGGGAACGCCACACGCCGCTGCCAGATGGCTTACCCCGGAGTCGTGCCCGAGAAAAAGCCGGCAGCGACCGAGTTCTTCCGCGAGTTCCACCAACGGCAGGCCCCGCGCCACGCGGCCAAGGCGGGAGAGTTCATCGCCGCCAGAGAGATCAGCTTCCGCTTCTCCGGCGACCAGCAATAATTCCGACCCCGTCGTCTCCTTGAGCCATGCGCCGAGCGCGGCCCAATTCGATCGAGGCCAGTTTTTCCGCGGTGAACCGCTGCCAGCATGAATGGCGATGGGACCCGCAAGGGGACGACGCGCCGCCTCCGCGACGAACCTCAAGTGATAAAAAAACTCCCGCGGTTCCAAGCCCAGCTCACGGAGGGTTTCGCAAAAGTGCGCCGCGGCGGGGCGTTCGGGTCGGCCAGGCCGCTCCCGGCCGGAAAATCTGCCCAGTCCGCAGCGGGAAACGGGCGCTCAGTTCCTCGTCTGGATCCGGCCAGTAGCTCACCACCAGATCGAATTCCTCGAGCCAGGCCTGAAAATCTTTCGCGAGTTCTTCGCTCGAATAAAGCGGGGCCCAGCGTGCTTCGTGCTGGGAATGCACGGCATCGATCAGCCCCTCCCGACGCCCAAGTTCGGCTGCCTTCGCATTGCCGACCAGTTCGATTTTGCTCTCTGGCCATCGTCGCCTCAGCAGGGCGAGTGCGGGCAGCGTGACGATGAAGTCCCCCAGCGCTCCCCCTCTAAGGACGAGAATTTTTCGCATCCTTGTCCGATGGCGCCGCTGAACTTGAACTTGAACTTGCGGGCGGCGCCTTCGCCGGCGCAGAGGCACCCTCGGGCGGCTGGTACGCGCTTAAGGTGGCCACGCCCGCTCCGAACTTGAAGTCCACCTGGAACTTGACCGGGAGACGTCGATCATCCTGGGAAATCCAAACCCGCACGGCCCCGCCGCGTTTGAACATCCCTTTCGGGGGCGTCTTCTCCATCCGCGGCACGAGCAGCAAGGTCTTGAAGGTGCCCAGGGGCGTTTTCACCTCCTCGTAGCGTTCGGCATAAATCGTCAGCTCGTAGAAATCGTCTCCGAAAATCACCAACGCGTCTTGGCGCTCACCGGGTTTCAAGTTCCAGCGGCGCGTCTGAACCAAACTCATGATCAAATCCTGCGGTTCGCCCGCGGGCATCGTCAGCACGACGGGATCGGGATTCTTCGCATTGGAGTAAGTAGCCGTGTGCTTCAGGTAATCGAAGCTCGTGGAAATCTTCGTTTCCCGGTCGCCTGCTTTGCTCGCTTCGCTCGTGAGCAACAGCCGGCCAGTCGCGGGATCGTACAGGGATTCCGCACGCGCCTCAAAGACGTACAACGCCTTCGCCACGCCACGCGTGGCCGTGGTCGTGACCACTTGGAGCCGCGGGCTCTTTTCGCTGGTGGGAGGCGAACTCGCGTTGATTTTGATGTCACCCGCGTGCGTGAAAATACCCCAGCTCACCCGGTAGCTCAGTCCCTCGCCCGGCTTCAGCGCCGGTTCCGCGCTCCACGCAAATGACGGCAGCAGGAGAAGGGGGATGAAAAAACGGCGAAGGAAACTCATGCGATGCGGCGCCAGTTGAGCAGCAGTTCACGCGAAACCGCAAAGATTCGTTTGGGGGCAATCGCAAATAAACGCTCGTCGGCTTTCAGCAGCGCGTTCCACGGAGAACCGGCGGCCCAGGGGGAAAACGCCGGAAGGATGAGCCGCCGTCTCGACGCGACCAGTGCCGGAAGTTTCACGCGGCCGCCCGCACCGTCGTTCCAGGCGACGGCCGGATGATGGTGGCCGGTGATCTCCAACACGCCCGCCGGAACCGCGAGCGGCAGATGCCCATGGTGAAAAAAGAATCCGTCGCGGCTGAGCGAGGTGGGAAGTTCCAGCGCCTCGACGCCTGCGCTCCCTTTCGCCGCGAGATCGCCGGCTCGGCGCACTTTCCACCGGCGGTCGTGATTTCCCGAAACGATCGTGATGGGAGTAGCGTTCGCGTGGAGAAAACGTTCGGCGGGCTCCCGGCCGGCCAGCGTGTGCAGTGAATCGCCGAGCCAGATCATTTCGGCGGGGCGATAGTCGTCGATCAACTGATCGAGACGGGCTGCGAGTTCGGCATCGCCCCAGGAAGGAAGCAGATTGCCACTCGCCTGATGGCTGGCGGCATAGCCCCAGTGCAGGTCCGACACGACCAGCAGGCGCGCGCGTGCCAGCCACAACGCGAGTCTGCCATCCAGCCAAACGTCGGGAAGTATCTCGCAGGAAATCATCTCACCGCGCAGTCGCGCCCGTCAGCACGCTTGTCAAGTCGGCCGGCTTGGTCGCCCGCGGGACCGCTTCTTAGCCAAGACCCACGCAATTGAACCACGGATGGACACCGATGAACACGGATACTCCGAGCGTGAACGAAGCCATAAAACAGGTTCATCGCATTCACCGATCAGTGCGCGCTCCACGGACTTTCGGCTCCGTTTCCCTCCCCTCCGCATCCGTGTCCATTCGTGTTCATCCGTGGTTCTCCACTGAATTTTTGGCTTAGATTTCCATACATCGCGTGATAGAGCCGCTCGATGGTGGTTTCCGGATCCTCGAGGGTCATCGTCTCTTTGATTTTGCTCACGAAGATGCCAAACGAAAACGGACTGACCCGCGAAATCTCCCGCAGATCCCAGGGCAGCGCCGCCACTTCATCGAGAAACGCCAGCGCCCGCGGTTGATCCAGAAATCGCAACGTGGCCTCGGCATACGCTTCGGTGAGCAACGGGTGGTCGGGCTCGTGACGCCGCAGCACCTCGAAGATGATCTCCGCGCTCCATTGCAATGAGCGCGCACCTCGTTCCGCGCCTTGCACCCGGCGCGGCACCATCAGCCCGGTCTGCGCCACACCGCGAAACTGCCACTTCACGAGCTGCGCATCAGCGAGCGCCGAACGCAACGCGTCCTCCGCGCCTTCGCGACCAAAGAGCGGGCGCCACTCCTCCACGGTCATTTCCTGAAACGGGCGCAACGTGAGCAAAAAGCCATAGTCATCGATCGTCACGAGTGCGTTGCCGCCCTTCGTGTCCTGCACCCGTTGGGCGATCATCCGTGACAGCGCGTCGTTCGCCGATCGGCCAATCAGCGAGTGGAAAAAATAGTGGAGGAGGTCTTGGTCGCGATAGAGTTCGATCAGAAAGAATTCGGTGGTGGGAATCGCCGAGATTTGCGCCTGCAACGAGAAATGTTCGAGCAACGCCGCGGCGTTCGCGGATGAAAGCGCGTAGTCCTCCATCAAAAAACTTCGTGCGGTTTTCAGTCCGTCGCCCAACGCCAGCCGCCGCGCGGTCTCGGTGCGCAGCCGCCGGACTTCCGTGGCGAGGCCGGAGGCGAGCGGCATCTTCGCCGCGTTCCAACGGGGCACGGTCGGCAGTGAATTATCCGCCGCTGCGACCTTTGCGGTAAGAAGTCGCGTTTCGATCAGTCGCACGCAGCGCCCGTTGAGCACGAACACGTCCCCGGCGCGCAGGCCTTTCATGAACATCTCCTCCACCTGTCCGATGCGCCGCCGACCGAGCTGGACGGAAATCATGCTCCCGGCGGTGATCGTCCCGATATTTTGATAGTAGGCGCGCGCGACCCGGGGGGATGGGAGTGAAAGGCAGCCACGTTCATCGAGCCGGATCTTGCCGAACACGTTCGCATAGTTGCGTTCGAGTGAGACGCCTCCGCCTTCCAGATAACGCAGCACCCGATCGAACTGCACCCGCGGCAGCGCTCGAAACGGGTAACTCCGCCGCACGAGCGCGAATGCTTCATCCGGCGTGCTGCTTGCGAAGACCGCAAGACCGACGAGCGTCTGCGCCAGCACGTCGAGCGGATCCTGATGGATCTTCACCGGCTCGAGCGCGCGCTGCTCCATCATCTTCGCGGTGACCGCGCATTCGGCGAGGTCGTTGATGTTGCTCGCCACCAGCACACCATGACTCGTGCGGCCCATCGAGTGCCCGGAACGCCCGATCCGCTGCAACGCCCGCGAAACGCCCTTCGGCGCCGAAACCATGACCACGAGATCGATCGAGCCGATATCGATTCCCATCTCGAGCGACGTTGAGCAAACCACCGCGCGCAATTCTCCGCGCTTCAGCCGGTCTTCCACTTCCAGCCGTATGCCGCGATCAAGCGAAGCGTGGTGAACTTCGATCAACTCAGACATGTCCGGGATCAGCTGCTTCAGCCGCAGCCCGATCGTCTCGGCGCCGCTCCGCGTGTTGGTGAAGATGAGGGTGGTTCGCCGCTGCATCAGCAGATCGACGAGTTCGCGCAACACGCGCGTCGCGGTGTAACCGGCCGGCGGATAGGCGCGTTTTCGCAACGGGGAGAACACCTCCACTTTCGCGGGTTTCCGCTGCACGACCTCGGCGATTCCGCAGGGACGGCCGGGACCAACCAAAAACTCCGCCACGGTGTCCAAGGGGGCTACGGTCGCCGACAGCCCGCTCCGGATGAGTGATTGAAGTGTCGGCGGGGTGCCCTCACCCCGCTTCGACGCCGTTTCGATTGCGGTAGGGCCGCGGGGTGGGGGCACCC
>JBDSSU010000406.1:0-13308 GCA_039928635.1 Opitutaceae bacterium
CGACGGTGAAGCCAGCTAACTTTTACCTCGGAACGAACTATGAGCTATGAAATGAACGATCTGCTCGAGCTAGTCGTCGAGCAAAACGCCTCTGACCTCCACATCCAGGTCGGTCAGCCTCCGACGCTGCGGTTGAGCGGTAGCATGGTGCCGATCGAAGGCGCGCCGCTCACTCCGAGCGACACGGAGAAGCTCATGTTGTCGATCACTCCCGACGCCCACATCAGCAATGTGAAGTTAAATGGCGGCGCCGATTTTGGCTTCGCCTTCGGCGACAAGGCTCGTTTCCGCGTTTCGGTGCTGAAGGCGAAGAGCAACTACGGTTTGGTGCTCCGGCAGATTCCCTACAAAATGTTTGGTCTGCGCGACATTGGTCTCCCAGACAAATTGCGCGAACTCCTCTACCGGCCGCGCGGGCTGATCCTCGTGACCGGGCCAACCGGTTCCGGCAAGTCGACCACGCTCGCTTCGATGGTGAACTACATCAACGAGAGTCGCGACGGTCACATCATCACGATCGAGGATCCGATCGAGTACTACCATGACCACAAGCGTTGCGTCGTGACCCAGCGCGAGGTGCACGTGGACGTACCGAGTTTTTCCGAGGCGATCCGCCGCGCTCTCCGTCAGGATCCCGACATCATCCTCGTCGGTGAAATGCGCGACCTCGAGACGATCGAGGCGGCGATCAGCGCGGCCGAAACAGGCCATTTGGTGTTCGGCACCCTGCACACGAACGGTGCGGCGAAGACCGTCGACCGGATCGTCGATGCCTTTCCGGCGAACATGAAGGACATGATTCGCACCCAGCTCGCCTCTTCGCTGGTGGCGGTTATTTCCCAGGTTCTCTGCAAAAAAGTCGGCGGCGGCCGCATCGCGGGTTTCGAGATCATGATCAACACGACCTCGATCGCGTCGCTCATTCGCGAAAATAAAACCTTCCGGATTTCATCGGATATTCAGACCGGTGCGAATCTCGGCATGATCACGATGGACACTCACCTCATGAGTCTGGTGAATCGCGATCTGGTGTCGCCCGATGAAGCCTTGGAAAAGGCGCAGGATCCGATCGTCATGCGCGAGAAACTGCTCGCGATGGGCGTGAAGCTCCGGACGGTTTAGTCCGGTCAGGGATCGCCAAAGTCGTCCGTTATTCCGAGGGGCGCGAAAAATCTGCGTGGTTTGAAGGCGACGCGATGTTCGCAGCCGAGGCTTGTTCGCTGCACTTGGGCAGAAACAAAATCTCGGAACTTGAAACCCAACTCGCGCAGATGCGCGGGTGTTCAGCAACGTTCTTTCCCCTTCTTTAAAGGAGAGGCGGAAGGGGCGGCGCAACGAACGAGAGCTTGCGAGTTAACAACGGCGAACTGAGTCCGGGCAGGCGCTCGGAGAATTCGCCGTTTTCATCTGCCTGACGCAAGGCTCGCTGCACCATGCCCATTTTCGCATCCAGATTGTCGATCATGGAGACGAAGACCGCCTCGGGCGTTGCGGCGTAGACGGCCGCCCCCCATTCCGGCTCGCCTTGGTGGCTGAGAATAATGTGCTCGAGCCGTTCCAGCCGCTCGCTTTCGAGTTTGGCTTTGATCCCGGCTTTTCGCGCCAGCTGATAACCCAACACGACGTGCCCCTGCAGGAGCCCACGGCGGCTCCGCTTCGTCGCGAGTGTCCCCTCATATTCAATCGCTTTGCCCGTGTCGTGAAGAAGCGTTCCGGCCATCGCCAAATCGGGGTCAACCTCCGGATAAAGCGGGAGCAGAACTTTGCACGCCCGGGCCATGTGGATCGTGTGCTCGAGCAAACCATGACGGTAAGCGTGATGCATCGCGACGGCTGCCGGGGCCCAGCGAAACGTTTCCCCAATATCGTCGAACACGCCGCGCACGGTTGCACGGAGCTCCACGTGACCGATGCTTTCGATGCAGGTATTTAATTCGCTCCACAACGACTCCGCATTTTCCGGCGCGAGTTCGACCAGATTATCCAACACCCCCGGCGCCCCCAACTCAGCGTCAGAAAGAGCCGTGATTTTCGTGAGCTTGGGAGAAAGACGCCCCTGATAATAATCGACGCGTCCTTCCACGCGGATTACCGCACCCTCACCTGCATTCTTCAGCGGCTCGAAAATCGGGCTGTCGTTGAAGATCGAACAGCCGAACGATCCGGTGCGGTCGCCGAGGTCGACGCTGAAGAACGGGTTTCCGTTCGAGGCTGATTTCGCCGCGAGTTTTTTGACGACGAGCAAACTCGCGAAAGCCCGGCCATTGGCCGCCTCCAGCGCTTTGAGTTCCCGAACGGAAATAAGAGGGGGCGCTTCGTCAGCCATGAAGTTTCACGAGTTGGGTGAATGTTCTAAAAAAAGGGTGGTTCACCTCACGGAGCATGGCGTAGAAAACGGTTTCTGCGGGTAAGACATGCGCTCCAGCGTGCCGTAGTGATTTAAGGCAGACGACGGCGTCTTCGGTCCGGCGCGCGCCCACACAGTCACTCAGGATCGTGACTTCGATCCCCGCGGCGAGCGCATCCGCCGCGCTCTGGTAAACGCACACGGGCGTCTCGAGTCCGCAGAGGAGAAGGTGTTCAACGCGGCGTTTTTCGAGCAGGGCAGCGCGAATCTCCGGGTCGCCCAGCGCTGAAAACGTTTTCTTTGGGAAGACGCTCGCGTCCGCCGCCAGCGCAAGGAGTGCCGGCGCCGTTCCTCCCAATTTTTGCGGCGCCTGTTCCGTGAAAACCACCGGAAGACCAAGTCCGGCGGCTGCTGAAATCGCGAATCCGCATCGGCGCAAGAGTTGATCGCTGTCCGCGACGACCTTCAGGAAAACCGGCTGGAGATCCAAGCAGAGCAGAAGAACACCGGAGGGCGGAGCGAGTTCACTCATGACCAATAACGCTGGCGGGCCTTTACCTGAACGAAGCGCTTCTCCGGAAGCTCATAGGCGGTGAGATGGCCTCCCATGACACAACCGGTATCGATGCCGACGGACCATTTGAGTTTGTAGATCTCACGCCGCGGCGTGTGGCCATAGACCACAAACGGCGGCCCGCTCCAGAGATCTGCCCAGGCGGGGGCTTCGGGGACGTCAGCTCGTTTGCGCGGCTTGCCGTCGCGATCGATGACCTGGATGCGCGTGATCACGTTTTGAGGTTGTTTTTGCCAGGGCTCGTCGGGAAGAAACCCACCATGCACGAAGACGGTGTCGAGTTCAGGTTCGTAATACGTGAGCAGCATGGCCTCGAGATAGGTCCAATCTTCGGGACGAAGTTTGTCCGCCGTTTCGTCATCCGAATCCTTGAAGAACTTGGTATCCCCGGTGCGGCGGAAGTTCAGGAGGCGCAGTTCGTGGTTACCGAGCAGTGAAATCGCGCGGTGCTCGCGAGCGAGATCGATCACCTTGCAGCTATCCGGGCCACGGTTGATGAGGTCGCCAAGCAGGATGAGACGATCCTCCTTCGTCAGCTCCAGGCGGGCGAGCAGTTCGGCAAATTCCAGATGACAGCCATGAATGTCCCCGATGGCGATGAGGCGTCCGTTCATGCGTTGGAAAAGTGCTAGCGTCGGGGGTGCGCGAGAGTAAACAAGAAACCCATGGAAATGAATCTGCAGCCGCGCGCGGTCCACTGTCACGTTTCAGGCGAGGCCTTCACGGAGCGAGCCCGCGTTGCCAGTTTTCTGGTGCGAGCAACAACCCTGGAAGTGGTGCGTTACGACCTCCTCGAAAAGCACGCTGAGGGATTTGCCCCGGAGGGCTTCATCGCTTGCCGCTGGGTGCAGATCTGGAAATCCCGCGCCGCGGGGGAAAACGCCGATCGTGCGCTCAAGCTGAATGCGGAAAACCTGTTTCTGACGCTCGCTGATCCCCTGAACGAGCTAAACGTGGAGAGCACGCGGCTGGTGCAGTTTTTGGCGTTGATGCTGGAGCGAAAAAAAATCCTCCGCCCGAAAGGACGCAGCGCGAGTGGCGAGAAAAACGTCTACGAGCACGCGAAGACGAAACAACTCTTTGAAGTGCCGGTGGGCGAACTCACGAATGAGTTCTTCGTCGCCGTGCAGGAGCAGCTCAGCGTCTTGGTCGGAGGTCCGAAGGTGAAGGCGGTGGCTCCTTTGGCCCCGGAGACCGCTTCGCCGTAATGGAGTCGGGCGTCAGCGGGTGAAATTCTCAATCGCGCCGGGTGCCGCCGTCAGAATCGTTGTTCCCCTACGATGGATCGTGACCAACAGAGGTACGGGTAAAGAGGGCAACGTCACCAAGATCTACCTCGGTGGTGAGTCCTATTCCCGGACCGCGAGCCCGTGCGTCGCGAGATAATTTTTCACCTGCGGAATCGTAAGCGTGCCGAAGTGGAAGAGGCTGGCGGCGAGGACGGCGCTGGCGTGGCCATCCGTGATCGCGTCGGCGAAGTGGGCGAGGGTGCCGGCGCCTCCGCTCGCGATCACCGGTACGCTGACGGCGTCGCTGACCGCGCGCGTGAGGGCGCAATCGTAGCCAGCTTGGGTTCCATCGGCGTCCATGCTCGTGAGGAGAATCTCACCCGCACCGAGCGCGACCGCAGATTTCGCCCATTCCACCGCGTTGAGCTCCGTGGGAAAACGACCGCCGTGCGTGTAAACGCGCCAGGACTTACCGTCCGGTTCCCGTTTCGCATCGATGGCGAGCACGATGCATTGCGCGCCAAAACGATCGGAGGCGGCGCGGATCAGTTCGGGGTTTTTGATGGCGGCCGTGTTCAGCGAGACTTTGTCGGCTCCCGACTTCAGCATCGCTTCGATGTCGGCAACCGTGCGTAGTCCGCCGCCGACCGTCAGCGGCATGAAGCATTGTTCGGCGGTCGCCGCCACCACGTCATGCATGATCCCGCGGTTGTCACTCGAGGCGGTAATATCGAGAAACACGAGTTCGTCGGCCCCCTGGGCATCGTAGGCTTTCGCGCATTGAACCGGATCACCGGCATCGCGGAGCTCCTGAAACTTGACGCCTTTCACCACGCGACCGGCGTTAACGTCGAGACAGGGAATGATGCGGCGGGAAAGCACGACGGGGGAAGTAGCGATTAGCGAGTCGTGGGTAGCGAGTAGAAAAGCAGTCGCGGGGCGAGTGCGGCTTTGTCACGCAAGCGCAAAGGCCTACGAAGGCTGATGCTCGCTACTCGCTACCCACCACTCGCTACTTTCGTCACTCGATCCGCGTGACCTCGGGCTCGAAGTTCACCGCGAGGCGATAGATGTGTCCCGGACGCATGATCAGCGGGTGGTCCCGCACCAAGTTTTGCAGGTAATGGATTTTGCCGTAGTTCGTGCGATAGGTCGGATCGGCGCTGACCACTTCCGTCTCCTGCCAAACACCCTGGAAATCGTCTTTCGCCACGGTGCAGCGATGCCCCAGGGGGCCGAGCGCGAGCGCTCCGGTGACATGGTATTTCGAATGCGGCGCGGCAATGGCGAGGACGTACCGGAACTTATCAAGCGTCACCTGCTGCTTCACGGTGTAGGCGAACTCACAGCCGATTTTGTTTCCGGCAAACGTCCATTGCACTTTCACACTGCCCAAATTCTTGACGATTTCTTCCTTCGTCGTGATGAGCTCAGGTTGCTCGTAGCGGAAATAGAAACTGTTCCGCAGGCCGAGTCCGGTGACGCAGTTTTTTCCGTAGAACGCAGGCAGCGTCACGTGTTCACCGAACGTCAGCTCGGGAATCATGATCGGCAGGTAAATGTTATTCGGCCAATCGAAGATGCCGGGGCTGTGCGGAAACGTGAGCGAGTCGCTCGTGAGTCTGCTGCCTGAACTGATGAGCGGGACTTGAAGGTGCAATCCCGTGTCGGCGTCGCGATAAAGGAAAAGGCCCTGCTCCTTGCGGTTGCTCTTATCGAAAATAACGAAGCGACCGGAAGTTCGCGGCGGCTCCACCTTAGGATTCCCCGTCGGCATCTGCACGGTCTTCGCCAGACGTGACCACTGACAGAGATAACGCGCGGCATCGAAGTTCGCCATGCGGGTCGTGTGATGCGAGTACGCCGTGCGTTCTTCATCACGGAGGTCGAGGAAACCGTGTTCCTGATCGAGATAAGTCTCGTAGAAGAACATGAAAAGTTTCCGCAGGATATCGAAGTATTTGACCTTCTGGTCATCGGCGATCCAGCCATCGCGGAGCCCTTGCAGGATCAGGCTGATGCAGTGCATCTGGCCATACGCGCCCGCGGCCCGGCCGAACGCCCAGCCCAGGCCGTCGGCGCGAACCAAGTCCGGCATCATCTTGATATACTTCTCGCCGTAGGTGCGGAGGGTCGGAAGTTTCCGGTCACGCACGCCGCTGTTGGCGTGGAGCTGGAGCGCCGAACGGGTGAAGACGAAGGTCATCAGCCCGTAGAGATTGAAATTTCCGCCGAAGCCGGAAGTCGCGTCGTCGAAGAAACCGGCCGAACTCGTTTGATCAATCCGCTCGACCATGCGTTCGATCAGACGGGAGGTTTCGTCTTTCTTGGAGAGACCGAAGCTGAAACGCGCCACCGCTTTCGCGATGTTGAACGCCTGCCAGTGGTTGTCGTAGTCGCTGCGGTGGAGGAGAGACTTGTCGATGCGCTCCTGCGTTTCCGGCACGAGACGTTCCCAAACCGGATTGCGTTCCTTCGACGGGCCGAAGCAGAGAAGACCGAGGGCGGCGTAAGCCAGACCGTTTTCCGCGGGCGGCTCGGTGAACATCTGGGCGGTGATGCAGCGCGCCGCGAGATCGATGAGGTCGTGGCCCTTCAACGTGGTTTCCCCGGTCGCGCGGTAGTATTCGCCAAGCGCGTAGGCGACGTGGCCCGGCTCATCAGCGCGTGGTTGCTCGCCGGGGGCGGGCAGAATGGTGCCGTCAGCTTGGATCGAATCGAGATTGTGGCCCAACATCGAGCGGGCCATGTCGAGACATTGCTCGGAAAAACTATGCATGCGGTGTGTTAGCGGCGAAGGGAGAGAACGGCGAAAATGAGCGGGCAGTGTGCCGCGCTACAGAAGCGGGTCGC
Source organism: Opitutaceae bacterium (assembly GCA_039928635.1). Taxonomy (GTDB): domain Bacteria; phylum Verrucomicrobiota; class Verrucomicrobiia; order Opitutales; family Opitutaceae; genus DATAKE01. Next base: position 7,004 of record JBDSSU010000406.1, read on the forward strand.
AAGAGCGAAGTTAACGGGCAATCAACTTCAGGAACTCCGCGTTGGTTTTGGTTTTCGAGAGCCGTGCGATCATGGTCTCGGTCGCTTCCTCGATTTTCTGCTGTACCAGGGCGCGGCGGAAGAAATGAATATATTCGAGACTCTTCGCGTCGATGAGGAGCTCCTCTTTGCGCGTGCCGGACGAGGCGATGTTGATCGCGGGCCAGAGGCGCATCTCCGCGCACTTCCGATCGAGCACGAGTTCCATGTTACCCGTTCCCTTGAACTCCTGGAAAATCACGTCGTCCATCCGGCTGCCGGTCTCGACGAGCACCGAAGCAATAATCGTCAGCGAACCGGCTTCCTCGGTCTTGCGCGCGGTGGCGAAGATCTGGCGGGGTTTCTCGAGCGCCCGCACATCCAGACCACCGGAACCGGTCCGGCCGGAATTTTTCGCGGTGTTGTGAGCCCGGGAAAGCCGCGTGATCGAGTCGACGAAGAGCACGACATCCCGACCGACTTCCACGAGGCGCTTGGCGCGCTCGATGCAAAGATCGGCGATGCGAATGTGGTTCTCGATATGCTCGTCGTTTGATGACGCCCAGATTTCTCCGGGCACGCTGCGACGGAAATCGGTGACCTCTTCAGGACGTTCGTCCACCAGGAGAATCATCACGTGGCACTCGGGATTGTTTTCGAGCACGCCCAACGCCATGTCACGGAGCAGGGTGGTTTTCCCGGTGCGCGGCGGTGCGACGATGAGACCGCGCGTTCCTTTGCCGATCGGGCAGAAAAGATCGACGGCGCGCGTGGTCATGCGACCGTCCTTCATTTCCATCTTCAGAAATTGATTCGGCGAAATCGTCGTGAGCGTCGTGAACTCAAAGCGGGCGCGGCGATCTTCCAGCGGCACCCCGTCCACCGTTTCGATGAAACGCATCTTCGGATTGGGGAAACGATTGTCAGCCGGGAAGGCGGTGCCGCCAATCATCGAGCCGGTGCGAAGCTTGAAACGCCGAATCAGTTCTTTCGGGACGAACGGATCGGTGGGGCGACGTTTGCCGCCGCGAGAGAGATCGAGCAACTGGCCGTTACCGCCGCGTTGGATGTCGATGTCGAGGACGCCTTCAACCCGGATGGTGTTTTCGACGGGAGGAGAAGCGGGTGGGGTGTTCTCCACTGAAACAGCGGAGGGTTGAGCGGCCGGAGTTGGTACAGCGGACGCGGGAGCGTCTGCCGAAGCAGACAGGGTTTTCTTTTCCATACAGATAAGTGAGTGCAGGCCACGCCCGTGCTTGACGCTTGAAACTCGTGACGGGATAAGAGCCGCGCTTTGCGACTTTAACCCCCTAACATCCGACACAACGTGCCAGACCAGACGATTACCTCAGTTTCCCGGGAACACCGGTTATTCAGGCCTTCGGCCGAGTTCAAAGCCCAAGCTAATCTTGGGAGTGATTCGGTTTATAAGAGGCTGTACGCTGAGTCTGTCAACACCCCAGAAAAATTCTGGGGACGTGAAGCCAAGGACCATCTCACCTGGCGCAAACCTTTCAAGAAAGTCCTCCAATGGAAGCTGCCGCACGCGAAATGGTTTGTCGGCGGGCAGTTGAATGTCGCCGAAAATTGTCTCGATCGTCACCTTTCGACCGCGCGCGCCAACAAAGCGGCGATTATCTTCGAGGGTGAACCCGGCGATGTACGAACGATCACCTATCGTCAGTTGCACGGGGAGGTTTGTAAGTTTTCGAACGCACTCACCTCGCTCGGCCTCGTGAAAGGAGATCGCGTGGCGATCTATATGCCCATGGTCCCCGAGGCAGCCGTCGCCATGCTGGCCTGTGCGCGCCTCGGCGTGATTCACACCGTGATTTTTGGCGGTTTCTCCAGTGAGGCGATCAAGGACCGCGTCAACGATTGCCAGGCGAAGATGATCATCACCGCGGACGGCGGGTTCCGTCGCGGCAAAGTGGTCGACCTGAAAACGAACGTCGATCGAGCGCTCGCCGGCACGCCCACTGTGCAGCACGTGATCGTACTGAAACGCACCAGGAGCCCGGTCACCATGGCCGAAGGCCGGGACCGCTGGTATCACGATTTTATTTCCAGCGCCCCCACTGAGCACAAAGCCAGGGCGCACGATAGTGAGACGCCGCTTTTTATCCTCTATACCAGCGGCTCAACCGGGAAACCGAAGGGGGTACTCCACACCAGCGGCGGCTACTTGCTCGGCACCGCGATGACCACGAAATACGTTTTCGATCTCAAGGAGAACGACGTCTATTTCTGCACCGCCGACATCGGTTGGATCACCGGTCACAGCTATGTTGTCTATGGTCCCCTCGCGAATGGCGCGACGGTATTGATGTATGAAGGCGCCCCCAATCATCCGGAGCCGGATCGGTTCTGGGACATCATCGACCGCCATAGCGTCACGATTTTCTACACCGCTCCGACGGCCATCCGCGCCTTCATGCGGTGGGGTGATGACTATGTGAAGAAGCACAGCCTTCGTTCGCTGCGGTTGTTCGGCTCGGTCGGCGAACCCATTAACCCTGAGGCGTGGATGTGGTATCACACCGTGGTCGGCAAGAAGCGCTGTCCGATCGTCGACACCTGGTGGCAGACGGAAACCGGCGCGATCATGGTCTCTCCTTTGCCCGGCATTACGGCGACGAAACCGGGTTCATGCACCCGGCCGTTTTTCGGGGTCGTCCCGAAAATCCTCGATGACCAAGGCAAGGAAGTTCCTCGCGGGAGTGGGGGGAAACTCTTTCTCAAAAACCCGTGGCCTTCGATGCTACGGACACTCTGGGGCGATGATGATCGTTTCAAAAAACAATACTGGTCCGAGCTGCCCGGGTATTACTTTGCCGGCGACGGCGCCCGTTTCGACGAGGATGGTTATCTGTGGGTGGTGGGTCGCATCGACGATGTGCTCAATGTCTCCGGTCATCGCATCGGCACCGCCGAGGTCGAGAGCGCACTCGTGTCGCACCCCACCGTTGCCGAGGCTGCGGTCGTCGGCCGCGCGGACGAGCTGAAGGGTCAGGCGCTGGTTTGTTTCGTTACGCTCAAAGGAAACGCGACCGCTTCGCCCGAGTTGAAGGAACAACTCCGCGCCCACGTGGCGAAGGAGATCGGTTCGCTGGCACGGCCGGACGATGTGCGTTTCGCGGCCGGTCTGCCCAAGACGCGCAGTGGAAAAATCATGCGGCGAATCCTGAAGGAAATCGCGAATGGCGGATTGGTAAAAGGTGATACCAGCACCCTGGAGGATTTCAGCGTCGTTGCTGCACTGCAGGGCGAGGAGTAATGATTTCGGAACAGGTCCGGCGCGCCTTGGGATCGAGCCGTTGGTCATCCGGCGCTCAAAGTCGAAGGAGGTAAAACGTCTTTGAATAGGCGTTCGCGCTGAGCCTTCCCTTTACTCGCCCGGGACGCACTTCCAGAGTGCGCGCTCGCGCAATGTCCCCCACCTTGACTGAAAGCAGCTTCTCGGGCGCTCTCGCTTTGGAACTACAAGGGCTCGCCGACGCGGACCACCTCCGCCGCTTCAAGGCCGGGCAAGTCATTTTCACCGCCGGCGAAAAAGGCGACGGGTTCTACGTGGTGCAGGAAGGTTCGGTCGAAATTTTCGCGCATTTGGGGAACGACGAAACTCGCGTGCTCGCGCGCATCGGCGCCGGCGACTTCTTCGGCGAAATGGCCGTGCTCGACGAGGTGCCGCGTTCCGCTTCCGCGCGAGCCGAGCTCGATACCCAAGCGATCTACATCACCCGGGAAGAGCTGCTCGCTCTGCTCGAGGATCGACCAAAGCTGGCGCTCACGCTGGTGCACGAATTCAGCCGTCGCGTGCGCACCCTCAACCACAAATATCTGGACGATATCCTCCAAGCGGAACGTCTCGCGGTGGTCGGTCGTTTCGCCAGCACGATCGTGCACGATTTCAAACATCCCCTCGCCGTGATCGCTTTGGCGGCGGAACTGGCGACAAGGCCCATCTCGCGAGAGACGCAGCTCAAGGCGGAGCGCGCGATTGCACGCCAGGTCGAAAATATGAACTCGATGCTGCAAGAGCTCATCGAGTTTGCCCGGCCCTCCGGCCATCGCGTACCACTCACCGCGCAGAGTTTTTCAGCCTTCGCGGTGCCGCTGATCGAGGAGATGGGCAGCTCGACTACCCTGCGCGGCGTCAGCTTGCAGCTGGCAACTCCACCGCCAGATGTCGTCGTGAAGATCGACGCCAAGCGTGTTTCGCGACTGCTCTACAATCTGGTCACTAACGCGGTGGACGCGATCGGTGGCACCGGACAGATCACGGTTCAGTTCGCGGTGCTCGACACTTTTTTGCGTGTTTCCGTCGCCGACACCGGGGCCGGGATCCCCGTGGAAATCGTCGCGCACCTGTTCGAGCCCTTCACGACGTACGGGAAGGCCCACGGCACCGGCCTGGGGCTTTCGATCTGCCGACGTATCGTCGAAGACCACGGTGGAAAAATTTGGGTCGAGAGCACGCCGGGCACAGGGGCAACATTCCTTTTTACCTTACCGCTCGAACCCGTGGCCTCCCCGTAGATTCGATCCACGGGAAACGCGCAACGCGGCGAACAGACACCGGGGTTTGGCGGAGTGTCAGATTTTAAGCCGGGAAATTCCGGCATCGGGGGATAGTTAAACGCGTCATGCGGACACTCACCCCAAACCCCGTCGATCGACGGAGTTTTGAACCTCGGTCCCATCCCCTCGTACCATGAAGCTTTTTCCCGCCCGGACGAAATTCCCCTCACTCGCGTTTTTCGCCTTTTGCGCCGCGACGCTCGCGGTTCCCGCTCAGGCGCAAATCGGTCGCCGCTTTCCTTCGGAAAAAAAGATTGTTCCCGATCCAGTGACCGGCGTACCCCTCACGTTTTTGACCAGCACGCCTGCCGGCGATTCCAAGATTTATCAGACGCATCACCAGTGGACGTCTGACGGGAAATGGCTGGTCTTTCGATCCAACCGCGTTCGCGGCCAGGCCATGGCAGTCAACGAGGAGACGGGCGATATCGTCCAAGTGACCGAGGGCGGCTATTCCGGCATGCTCTGTCTCGCGGACAATTCGATGAACCTCTATTTTGCCCGCACTCCCGGAATGATCCTCGCGGATGCCTCCAACGCCCCTGCCAGCGGAGGTGCGATGATCCCCGCGCCTGCTCTGGGTGGCTCAGCAGCTCCCAGCGCGGCGGGTACGGCTCCCGGCGTGCCGACCATAAGCCGAGGAAGCGGCCCTGCACAAATTGTCCGGGTCGACCTCGGCAAGCTTTTCGCGGACAGCGCCGCCGGCACTCTCAAGGGTGCTTCCGCCTACGAGCACGTTTGCGGAACGATTCCCGTCGAGTACGGAAATGTTGGCGACGTCGCGTTGGATCCCCTGGAGGACTACGTCTACTTCCGCGTGAGTAATCGCGAGATCGCGGGGAAACATCTGCCCGCTGACCAAAAACCGGAAGCGGCCTTCGGCGCCCGCGGAATGGGTGCGGGCCCCACTGGTCTCGCCAAGATGAATCTAAAAACGGGCGAGATCAGTTTCATCGTCGCTGTGCCCTTCCAGATCGGTCACGTGCAGACCAATCCGTGGCAACCCGGCGAGATCGTCTTCTGCTGGGAAACCGGCGGCAAGGCCCCGCAGCGCACGTGGACGGTGATGGCTGATGGCACCGGCCTGCGCCCCCTTTACCCCGAGGCGGAATACGAGTGGGTCACCCACGAGGCCGTGATCACGAAGGATGAAGTCGCGATCGCTCTCATCGAGATGGCCCGCAACGGCCCGGATGGAAAACCCCTGGCGCGCCGGGGAGGTGCTGCGGCGGCCCAAACGCCATCGCCCATTGCACCCACCGTGACGGCTCCGGCGGCCGGAGCCCAGCCGCGGCGGGCCACCGGCGACCAGGCGATGTGGGGCCCGGCCGGCGGCCCCGCCAGCAGCGAGCATCCCTCGGGACTGGCGATCGTTAATCTGCGGACAAGACAAACGCGCATCATTGGGCAGTTGCCCTTGGACGGGACAGGACGGTCTTCCGTGTGGCACGTGCACGGTTCGCCCGACGGACGTTGGGCGGTGGCGGACGACTTCCAATATCGCATCTGGCTCATCGACCGAAATAACGGAGAAATGGCTTTGCTTTCAGATAACGGTCATAAAACGACCGCCCAGGATCACCAGCACCCCACCTTCAGTGCGGACAGCACGCGAATCCAAATCCAATCCGCGATGCTTTCCGAAGATGGGCGCTCCTTAAACATCTGCATCGTTCCGGTGCCAAAATCCTGGCTCGACCGAACGT
>JBDSSU010000407.1:0-14265 GCA_039928635.1 Opitutaceae bacterium
TTTGCGGACGCGTCTTCGGGAGGCACGACTTTAAGCGGGCCGACCTCGACCTCGCCTTTCCGCTTGTCGCGGTTGTCCAGCAGAGTCGGGACGGCGACATCGGTGCCGAACATCGGGCCGGCTTGCGCGAGCATGGAGGGAAGTTCGGACGCGAGGTCCTTGCGCCAGTCGATGATCATGGTCGTGCGCCATAGAAGAACCTTCTCCTTATTCTTCCAGCGCATGGCATCGAACGCGTTCAGGGTCACAAAATATCGATTTTCGTAAACCGACCACGCCATCGCTTCCGCGTCTGAAGAACTCACCGTCTTGTCGGAAACCGCTTTGTCGATTTTGTCCGCCCCCACCAGCGCCATGATCTTGTTTTTGTCTTGGAAACGGGGGCTGGCGCGAAACCGCAGCCGCATGGCTTCATTCAGGATCAACTCCTTCGCCTCCTGTTCATCCGGTGAAGCCCGGCGGTCGGGATCGAAAAGGGTTTCGAGATTACTCGAAACTTTTCCACTCAGCAGGTTCCGGTCGAGCAGTGCGCGGACATTCACCTGGTACATGAAGTTCGAAATCTCCCCGTCCTGCAGCGGATTATCGAGGTCGATCCTCGGTTCCTCGAAGTTTGAATCACCGACGATCGCCACGATGTAGATCGAGGGGATCGGCCCGCCGATTTCCCCGCGGACAAAGCCCTGCTTTGCCAGCTCGGCCACGATCGCTTTCTCGATCACTTCCGGCGCGGGCAGCTTCACGCCGGCAACGGCGTCGCCGAGCGTCTGCCGCGTCTGGCTGAAGAGGTAGTGAACGGGTTTGCCGGGTTTCGGCCGGAAACCTTCCTGCGAAGGCGCGGCATCGGCAGAGACGAGGACTTGGAGTCCACGCGGCGTCTTTTTATCCGCGGCGGCGAGCACCAGCGCCGCCGAAGCCGAGACCGTGGCGAGGAGCAAGACGTGGCGAAAGCGACTGGGAACAAGCCCGGGGCAGAGTTTCATGTTGCGACGAAGTGGGGGAAAGACGTTGGGAAGGCCGCCACGGTCACAGGGTAGTTGCGGTCGGACCGGCTCACGGCTTTCCGAGGCGCTTCCGCGGCCAGCGCATTTTCGCGATGATTGGACGTGGCACGGGCCTCCAGTCCGTGAGGCTCGCAACACGGCCGAGAGGCCGCGCCACGAACCGAGGCGCCTCAGGGAATCTTCAACTCCATGCCGGGGCGGAGGTCGTTCTCGTGCTTCATGACGTCGCGATTCGCTTCGTAGATTTCCCTCGTTTTCGCTGCGGTAGCTGTCCCGTAATATTTCCGAGCGATCGGGTACAAGCCTTCGCCTTGAGCAACGACGTGACGGCGCGGAGCGTTGCTTGGTGTCGCGGCCGCGCCGGGGCGAAGTGGCGGGGTCCGCATCCCCGACGCGTTCGGCCGCGGAGCGTTCGCCAGGGAGGGCGGGGCATCTTGGATTGCGGGCCGAATCGGCGCCGGCGCGGACTTCATCGGCAAGTCCTCCTCGATTGCCATCACTGGCACCGTCGCCGGGGTGTTGGCGCGGATCGGGGCGCCTTCCCCATTGGCCGGCCCGCGGACGGTTTTCATGACCGCGGTGTTCGCCCCGTTGTGGAGCGCGGCGATTTCCGCCCGAAGACCCTGGTTCTCCCGCTGCAGCTTCTCGAACTGCTCCAGGTAGTCCGTCCGCTGCGCCTGGTTTTCGAGCGGCTGACCCGTCAACGTTCTCGCGAATTCTTTTTTTGCCGTGAGGATCAACTCGCTAACCCGGGCCGCTTGTTGGGAATTCGCGCCTTGCTGCTCCAGATATCGCCGGAAGTGGTGGTAGGCCTCGATGGGGTCTTTGCTGTGTCTCAGGTAGATCAACCCGGCCTCGAGATGAGACTCGGGTGAGGATTGCGAGCCGCGTTTCTCGATCACTTTAAGAAACGATGCCAACGCCTCCTGGGTGCGTTCCTGCTTCACCTGCCTTTGGCCCTGCCGAAAATAATATTCATCCACCTCGGCGGCAGCCGGCTCCGAATTACCGCCCCGACACCCTGCCGCCAGCCAGATGCCGAGCAGGCCAAGGAACAGGAGAAACCGACGGGGAACAGTCATAGCGAGGGAAAGGGATTGAACGGAAACTTCTTCGCCGTAAATTCCGCACTCCCATACCGCTACTCAAACTCTAAATGGCTCTTGCTCCGAAATCCGTCCTGTCTCTCGCACGTGCTTGCATCCGGATCGAGACCAACGCCCTGACGGCCACCGCCAAAGGTCTGGGTCACGAGTTCGTCACCACCGTCAGAGCTGTCGCAAGTGTCAGCGCCGCAGGAGGGAAACTCGTGTTTAGCGGCGTCGGAAAATCCGCGCACATCGCCCAAAAAATCGCGGCCACTTTCAACAGCACGGGGGTGTCCTCTTGTTTTCTTGATGCCACGCAAGCCCTCCACGGGGACCTCGGGCTGGTCGAAGAAGGCGATCTTGCCTTTCTGCTGAGCAATAGCGGTCAATCAGACGAAATTATGCGGCTAGTCCCGATGTTGAAACGCTTTCAAGTGCAGATCGTCGCTTTCACCAGCAACCCGGACTCGGATTTAGCCCAAGGGGCAGACTTCCGCTTGATCTATCAGGTGCCCGCGGAAGCCTGCCCGCTCAAACTCGCGCCCACCGCCAGCACAACGGCGGCCCTGGCACTGGGCGACGCCCTCGCGATGACGCTCCTGAAAATGCGCGGGCTCACGCGCGACGATTTTGCGAAGTATCACCCCGCCGGAAATCTCGGACGTGTGCTGCTGTTGCGCGTCCGTGACATCATGCGAAGCGGCGAACGGCTCCCGATGGCGGCCGACACCGTAACGACTCAGGACGCGATCCTCGCGATGACGGCCGCAAAAAGTGGAAGTATCGCGCTAGTCGACCGAAAGAGCGGAAGGTTGACGGGGATCTTAACCGATGGGGACTTCCGCCGCAGCGCGTTGACCGGGCCGGATTTTCTCCACCGACCTGTGGCAACGTTTATGACTCGAGCGCCGAAAACCATTCGCGACGATGCACTCGGCGTCGACGCTCTGAAGATTTTTGAGGCCCATAAAATCGACGATCTCATCGTGGTGAACGCGCGCGGTCGCCCCGTCGGATTAATCGATGGCCAGGACCTTCCAAAATTGAAGATCGTGTAATGACTCCCGTCCGTATCGGCATCATCGGAATGGGAGGGTTCGCCGGCTCGCACCACGCGGCCGTCGCGAAACTTGAGGAACGCGGTCACGCCAAATTGATCTGCACCTGCGATCCACGTGCGGAGTTTTTCGCGGTGGAACAACAGTCTTGGAAATTTCCCTCCCGCGGCGTGAGCGTGTTTAACGATTACCGCGCGATGCTCGATGCGTGCCGCCGCGACCTCGATTTGGTGGTGATCCCCACTCCCATCCAGCTGCATGCGGAAATGCACGCGGCGTGCACCGCGCTCGGGCTTCCCACGTACCTCGAGAAACCTCCCACCTTGGACTATGCCGAGTTGGAGCGGATGATCGCCAATGACTCCCGCGCCGCGAAATCTTCTCTCGTCGGCTTCAACTTCATCATCGAAAAGACCCGGCTGGCGCTGAAGGAAAGAATTCTCGCAGGTGAATTTGGCGCGGTTCGCGGGACGATGCTCAGCGCCCTCTGGCCAAGGCCGGCGAGCTATTTCTCACGCAACAACTGGGCCGGGCGTTTGCTCATCGACGATTGCGTCGTGCTCGACTCGTGCTTTGGCAACGCGATGGCGCACTTCGTCCACAACATGCTTTTTTGGACTGGTGGCCCTGATCTATTCAGCTGGGGGCAACTGGCGGTCGTGCGTGCCGAACTGTATCGGGCTCATGCGATCGAGGGCGCCGACACCTTTTTCGTCGAAGCAGACACGAAAGGGGGCGTCACCATGCGATTCGCGCTCTCTCACGCGTGCGCCGGCCCCAGCTCGCAGTGTGAAACCATTCTCTGCGACCAAGCCACGCTGCGCTATCTGGTCGGCAGCCACGTCGAGATCCGGTGGCAGGATGGTCGCAACGAACGCCTTCCCGTGGAGCCTTTCGACCCGCTGGGGGAAAACCACCTCGACTATTATCGCTACTTGCGCGGCGAGTCGCCGCGCCCGGCAACGACGCTGGTGGATTCCCGTCCCTTCGTCGCCCTCAACGACCTCGCGTACATTTCAAGCCAGCACGTGACGCAAATTCCGCCCGCGCTGGTCTCGGCGGTGCGCGATGAGAAAGAGCAGAAGGATTATCTCAAGGTCGCCAACATGCCGACCGCTCACGAAAATTTCCTGACCCGCGGCGTTTGGCCCGGCCCGGCCGGCTGGCAGCGGGAAACGGGCGAGCCGGTCACGCCGGCCGATTTGCCACGCCTTCCCGAAGTGGTGCGGGCGATGGCCAAACGTTGAACCATGGATCGACGGGTTCCTGATGGATTTCGCGCGAGGTTCTAGTTTTCTCGGAAAAACCGCTGCTGTCTGAACATGCCGACGCCACCCTTCGTTTACCAAGACCCCTTGCCCCTCGGCGACGACCCGACCGAGTACCGTCTGCTTTCCCAGGAAGGGCTCACGCTCTCCTCCTTCGAGGGCCGCGACATCTTGAAGATCGCCCCGGAGGCCCTCGCCTTCCTCGCGCAACAGGCATTTCGCGACTGCTCATTCCTGCTGCGAACGAAGCATCTCCAGCAAGTCGCGGCGATTCTCGAGGATCCGGAGGCGAGCGCAAATGACCGGTACGTCGCCCTGACGCTGCTGAAAAATGCCGAGATCGCCGCCGAGGGGATTTTGCCGATGTGCCAGGACACCGGCACCTGCGCGATCTTCGCGAAAAAAGGTCAACAGGTCTGGACCGGCGCGAATGATGCCGAGTGGCTGTCGCGGGGCGTCTACGAAGCCTACACGAAGGAGAATCTCCGTTATTCCCAAGTCGCACCGACGGACATGTGGCAGGAAACGAACACCGGGACGAATCTGCCGGCGCAAATCGATGTGCTCGCGACTTCGGGAGAGAAATTCGAATTCCTGTTTGTTGCGAAAGGCGGTGGCTCCGCGAACAAGATGTTTCTTTTTCAGGAAACCAAAGCCCTGCTCAATCCGAAGAGCTTCGAAAAATTCGTGGCCGACAAGCTTCAGTATCTGGGGACGAGCGCCTGTCCGCCCTATCACCTGGTGTTCGTCGTCGGCGGCACGAGCGCCGAAGCCTGCATGAAGACGCTGAAGCTCGCCTCGGCCAAATATCTCGACGCCCTTCCAACAACCGGCAACGAGCACGGCCGGGCTTTTCGCGATTTGGCGATGGAAGCAAAAGTCCTCGAGATCGCGCGCTCGACCGGCATCGGTGCCCAGTTTGGAGGAAAATATTTCGCGCTCGATGCTCGCGTGGTCCGGTTGCCGCGCCACGGAGCGAGTTGCCCCGTGGGAATGGGAGTTTCTTGCAGCGCGGATCGAAACATCAAAGCGAAGATCACCCGCGACGGAATCTTCCTGGAAAAACTCGAAAACAAACCGGGCCGGTTCATCCCCGATGCGCACCGCCGCTTGAAGGACGACACGATCGTGAAAATCGACCTGCGGCGTCCGATGTCGGACATCCTCGCGGAGCTTTCAAACTATCCGGTGACGACGCGCGTCTCGCTGAGCGGCCCAATGATCGTCGCCCGAGACAGTGCGCACGCGAAGTTGAAGGAGCGCATCGATGCCGGGAAGGGATTGCCGCAGTATCTGAAAGATCACCCCGTTTACTACGCGGGCCCCGCCAAAACACCGACAGGTTACGCCTCAGGATCTTTTGGGCCGACGACCGCGGGGCGAATGGACAGTTATGTCGACCTGTTCCAATCGCATCGTGGTTCGATGATCATGCTCGCAAAAGGAAATCGCAGCCAGGTGGTGACCAAAGCGTGCAAGGCACACGGCGGATTTTATCTCGGGAGCATCGGCGGACCGGCGGCAATCCTCGCCAAGGAAAATATCCGGAAGGTCGAAGTCTTGGAATATCCCGAGCTCGGCATGGAGGCGGTGTGGAAAATCGAGGTGGAGGATTTCCCGGCGTTCATCCTGGTTGACGACAAAGGAAACGATTTCTTCGTGAATAACTGCGGCATTTGTGCCCCGGCCTAAACCCACGCAGAAGCAGGGACTCAATCGGCGAGAGGCGATAGCTACTCGCCGATAAATGTCAGAATTAGATGCCGGCTGTGTGGCCGGCGGCGATGCTCCCAAAGGAAGATCCCCTGCCAGGTGCCCAATTGCAGGTGTCCATTGGCGAATGGCACACTTTCAGTGGTCCGCGTGAGCGCCATTTTGATGTGACTCGGCATATCGTCGGGGCCCTCGGCGGTGTGTTCGAAGTGAGGATCATTTTCCGGGACAAGCCGATTCAGCCACGCCGCCAGATCGTTCCGCGCGGACTCGTCGGCGTTCTCCATGATCACAAGGCTGCAGCTGGTGTGCTGGCAGAAAACCGCGGCGATACCGGTGACGAGCTGGCTGCGCGAAAGTTCGCGCGCAACCGCCGCGGTGATCTCCGTCATCCCTTGACCACGCGTATTGACCGTGAGTGTGCTTTGATGAACTGGCACGAGATTCTTGGGATAATCCGGTTAGCCCCCACCCGCGGCCAACCCCGTCGCTCCGGGCTGCGTCATCCCGAACGGCTCGAGCGCCCGGTCAAGCGCTACCGCGTCCATCAACTTTCGCTCGAGAACAACTTCGCGTAACGTCCGACCGCTCTTCAACGCCTCTTTCGCGACAGCAGCGGCGTTGTCATAGCCTAGGTAAGGATTCAAAGCGGTGACCAACATAAGGGACCGGTCGACGAGCTCGCGGCATCGCTCCGCGTTTACCTCCAGACCGTCGACACATTTTTCCGCGAAGACACGCGCTCCATTGGAGAGGCAGTGAATTGCCTCGTGGAGGCAGTGCGCAATGAGGGGGAGCGTGACATTCAGTTCGAAGTGCCCGTCGCGCCCACCCATCGCGACGGTTTGGGAAAGCCCCTGCACGTAGAGGCAAACCTGAATGAGCATCTCGCTCATCACCGGATTAACTTTTCCAGGCATGATGGAAGAACCGGGCTGAGTCTCTGGAAGTCGCAATTCGGCGAAGCCGGCCCGCGGTCCGGAACCCAGCAGGCGAATATCGCTGGCGATTTTCGTGAGACTCGCGGCGATGGTGGTCAGCACACCGGCAACCTCAACGCAGTCATCGCGGGCTCCCTGTGCCTCAAAATGATTGGCCGCTTCCTCGAAGGTGATTCCGGTTTCGGCGCTGAGAAAGCCACACACCCGGCCCGCGAATTCCGGATGACAATTGATGCCAGTTCCAACCGCCGTGCCGCCCACGGCAAGCTCCCGGAGGGACAGAACCGCGTGTTTTGCCCGCGAAACGGCTTTACGAACCTGCGCTGCGTAGCCGGAAAACTCCTGGCCGAGCGTGATCGGGGTCGCGTCCATCAGGTGCGTGCGCCCAACCTTGACGACGTCGGAGAACCTGGACGATTTTTTTTCGAGGGCACTGGCGAGCAATTCGAGGGCGGGAACGAGCTGCGCGTGAAGCGCAACCGCGACGCTCACATGCAACGCGGAGGGAATGATGTCATTCGAAGACTGGCCAAGGTTCACATCGTCGTTGGGATGCACCGGGCGTTTCGAACCCACCGGCTCGCCGGCTAGCTGGCTCGCGCGATTCGCGATGACCTCGTTCGCGTTCATGTTGGTCGACGTTCCCGAGCCCGTTTGGAAGACATCGATCGGGAAATGCGCCCCGAGTTTCCCGTCGGCGATTTCCCGGGCCGCCTGCAGAATCAGCCGGCTCTTTGCCGGGGAAATCAGGCCGAGTTCCTCGTTCGCGCGTGCGCAGGCGATTTTGAGCAAGCCGAGGCTGCGGATAAAAGCGGGCGGCAGGGGGCGGCCGCTGATGGGAAAATTAAGGACTGCCCGCTGGGTGGACGCGCCATGCAGTGCTTCGTCAGGCACCGCCATTTCGCCCATTGAATCTTTTTCGACGCGCATGGAGGACCCTAGTTACTCCGCCCGATAAAAGCAAAAGCCCCGCCGTGGCGGGGCCGTGAATCCGACTCGGGAAAGTTCGATCAGAACTTCACCGACAGCTCATTGCCACGCGCACCAAATCGGCGGATCGCTTCCTCCGTCAGACGCTCATCGGAGATGCGCCGTGCAACCCGCTCACTGTTACGAGCGAGCTTTGTGGATGCGACAAACCGAGCGCTCGCCAAGGCTAGCTCCCGATTTATATCCGACGGGCTGCGCATCTGAGAAAGCGGGTCTATCACCTGACGACTCGGCATAACACCCATCAGGTCGAAACCGCTTGCCGCGAAGAATCGATCTGAAAGCTCCGGATGAGCCTCCTTCACGACTGCCAGATTATTCGCGATCGTCTGTGCCCTCGGTGAAAGCGCGCTGGGTTCCAACTCATCGTCTGCCGACCATGCCTCCGATCGCGAAATCCCATGGGAGGTTTCTTCCTTGGCCAAGAGGACGGCAGCAGGCTCGCGAGCCTCGGGATCCGCCGCTGACGCCGCAATCGAACCTGCGGAGAACGCGGCGAAACCTGATTCCACCGTAAGGTCATCGCTAAAAGCAGATGACTGCTCACGCAAAACCGCTCCAAGCCGATCCACCGAGGCACCGAGGGAGGTGGCCAGCGCCATCGCTTTAGCTGGAGGAGATTCAGGGGGCGCGAGATCGTTACTCCGCACGACGAACACAGTCACTGCCAAGATAGCAGTCGCACTCAGTGAGAAACGATGGCGGGGGACAACTTCACCCAGCAACCTTCGCCACCAAGGATTCTTTTCCACGATTGCCGCAAGCTGCTTGGCGCGCAGCTCAGATTCAAAACGAGTCCAAAAAGTCGACGACGGTTTCTCTGCTCGTTTTAAGCGGAGGAGGTCTTCCAAAGTCACGGGGCGATTATGCTCGTTCGATTTCATCATTTACGCATGTAGGGCTGCAGCTCCGACTGTAACAATTGTTTCGCGTAGTGGAGCCGCGAACGAACGGTGCCGACAGAACATTCCATCACCTCTGCAATCTCTTGATGGCTAAGCCCGTCGATCTCAAATAAAGTAACCACGGTGCGATGTTTGATAGACAGTTTTTGCATCGCCTCGTTCAATTTTTCCTTCAGCTCATGGACGAAAGCGTCGCGATCAGCGCCACTTTTATCCGTAAGAGCCGCGATCAATTCCCGGGAAACCGGGGCATCTTCATCAATTGTCTCAAGACTAAAGAAAGATCGGAGCCGATGTTTGCGAAGATGGCTCAGCGTCGAATTGATCGCAATGCGATACAGCCACGTAAAAAACGATGACTGCCCGCCGAACCGATTGATGGATTGAAAAGCCTTGATGAAAGAGTCCTGCGTCAAATCTGACGCATCCTCCCGATTCGCGGTCATGTTATAAATGATTCCAAAAACTCGCTCCCGGTATTTCAGAATCAACTGGTCGAAAGCAGCGACGTCACCCGCCTGCACCACGCGCACGATAGCCATGTCTGAATCAGCCTCCTGCTTTCGCTCCGGCGACGACACCAGCGTCTTTCCGAAAACTTTGGTGACGTCCATGGCGGGGGAACAAAATCCCAACCATCACCCGGGTGCAAATGGAAAGTGCTCAACTGCGCGTTGGGCGCAGATCCGCCAGCTGCCGGCTGACTACCTCGCAAAGCTCAAGTAGCAGCGGTGTCGCCGAGTCGTCTTGCCACCCTGCCATAGCGGTGCGGGCTGCGCCAATTTCGGCAATCACACTAGTGGCGACCGCGTCATAAATATTATTCTCCTCCATCTGGCGCAAACGATACCCCGGCTCGGAGGTACGGCGGCCCAAAATTTCCTCGTGCAGCAGCACTCGTTCTTCACCCGGAAGACGCTCGCTGAGCAGCAGCAGTGGCAACGTCAGCTTACCGCTCGCTAGATCGGTTCCGAGTGTCTTCCCAATACGACTTTCCTGCCCGAAAAAATCAGCCAAGTCGTCGTACATTTGGTAGGCAATCCCCAGATGCCGGCCAAACTCGCTTACCGCCTCAACGAATGTCGGCGGCGCGTTACGCAGCTTCGCTCCGAGAAAACAAGAAACTCGAAAAAGTTCGGCGGTCTTCAGGTCGATTATGCGCTGATAATCTGCCACAGAAACATTGGTCGAGCCACGGCGCAATGTCTGGACGATCTCACCAGCGCAAACCCGACGAGTCGATTCGGAGACCGCCGCGCAAATTTCCGTCGTCGGAAACTGAGTGGCTAGATGCAGAGCGTGGGCAAACAAGGCATCCCCTAGCAAAACGGCCGCAGTTGGACCGTACTTCCTACTGGCGGTGTGTCGATTGCGGCGGACGTCTGCGTCGTCCATAATATCGTCGTGAACCAGTGTCGCCAGATGGACGAGTTCTACCACGGCGCCGACTCGAATAAGCTCTGGTTGCGACACTTCCCTGCCCTGCCATCCGCTGAGGAAGACAAGGGTAGGCCTAATGCGTTTTCCAGACGTATCGATGCAGTAGTCGACCATTGCACGGATCTCGGGTTCGAACGCAGCTAACTGTGCGCGCAAAAACCGATCGAGTTCTGCCATTTGTGGCGCCAACTGCGCGAATACGTTCGCAAACGCACTCGAACGCGGGGAGGAAGCAAGCGACGGTTTAGAGCTGGATGCGACTCTACTCAAGGTTGGCTGGACGCTAGCCCGGAAATCCGAAATGACCAATCAATACTCATGAACGGAGACCTGCTCCAAAACCCTATCATCCTCTTAGGCCTGATCGCCGGAGGTCTGTACCTTGCGAAAATTTGGAACGACGATCGAAAATCGAACCTCCCTGGAGGACTTCCGGGAAGGACTGCTACAACCTGGCGCGCGGTCTCAATTGCGGTTGTCGGATCTCTGCTGATCCTGGCGGTGGAGGTCATTGGAGAAAGCAAGTTGGGCCTCACCGACCAACAATCAAAAATGACTTGGTTGTTTGCGCTCTATTCGATCATCAGCGCCCCGATTATTGAAGAACTCACGTTTCGAGGGTTCCTCGTAGTTGATAACCGGGGGCCAAGCGCGTTGTGGGCGGGGGTCATCGTCGCATCGCTGGCTTTCGCCGTTGTCCACCCGTTTCTCTGGTCGTGGGATGACACGGGGTTCGAATTCACTTTTACGGGCAAAGGATTTTTTTCCACCTCTGCGTTGTTTCTATCATCTCTCTGGTGGTATTTCGCCCGTTTCGCAAAATGGAACCCGTCGCACTCGCTGCTCCCCTGCTTCGCGGCGCACGCTGCAAAAAATGCGGGTGTGGTCATAGTGAAGGCAGGATCCGGTTACATGAGCGGACTTTGGTAAAATAAAAAGACCGCGCGATAACGGCGCGGTCTGTCGTTGGTCGTTATCTGACCGTTCGTTATTTACTTCCGCTTAGGCCGGCTTTCGCGATCCCAGGAGCCGACTTCTTTTCCGTTAAAGGAGTGACCGCAAACGGATCCGACCCGTCGCGATAGCCCGGGAGGTCTTCCCGTTTGATATCCATGTCGCGAATCGTACGAGGATCGAACACTTGGTCCAAGGAAGCTCCCTCTGCCGAAACCAATTTCGCGGTGATAAAGATTATCAGATTGGTCGAATCGCGATTTTTAGACTCCGATTTGAACAGACGACCGAATACTGGGATCGATCCGAGCACGGGGACTTTCGTTGTTCCATTACCGGTGGAATTCTTCAGCAAACCGCCGATGCCCATCGTATATCCGTCCTTTAAAGAAACCTGAGTTTTCGCCTTACGCACATCGATAATCGGAATCGCCGCACCATTAAAAACGGCATCTCGAGTTGATTGGCTGACCTCAGGCTCGACAGTCAGCTTAATAAAGCCACGGCCATTGACCTGTGGAGTGACCTTCAGATTCACGCCAATATCCTTGAAGGTGAAACCGTTCACCTCGAACGTTCCACGTTGCTCGTTGAATGCATAGCTCGGGAGCGGACGCGATTCCCCGACGTTGATTGTAGCTTCGGTGTTATTCAACGTAACGATAGTGGGATTAGAAACCACTTTAGTGCTCTGCAACGTCTGCAAGGCGCTGAGAACGACTTTAAGCGCTTCGGCATCAAAAACAGCGGAGGTAATGTGAGACAATGTACCCGAGAAAATCTGCGAAATATCGGAAGCAGGCCCTAACGTACTGTAGGTACGCCCCGTGGCAGCGTCGCTAAAAGCCGGGCCAATTCCGCGGATTGGATCGATATTCGCTCCGCCGCCATTTCGACTGGCAAGGTCATCGGCCCGCTCATAGCCATTCTGCATAAAGGGGACATCAATATTCGTTTCAATACGTCCGGCCTTTGAATCTCGCGAAGTGAGGTTTCGATTCTCGGCGCTAAATGGTCCGGCGTTCACCGTGTATGCATTCAGCGAGGCCCAGTTTACTCCGAGGTTTTTGATATCCCCGCTGGTTACCTCGATAAACTTGGTCTCAATCATGACCTGATCGGTCGCTTTATCGAGCTGTTCGATAATAGGACGAATCCGATTCATTCGTGACGGCCGTTCAGTAATAACGAGGCTGTTACTACGGGCATCAACCACGATTTTGCCTCCGGCGGCTCCATCGACCAGTGAAGCCACGGTGGGCATGATGTCGGCAGCACGAGCGTAATTTAAAATGAACACATCGGTAGATGTTGGCTCCTGCTGCAAACTGTCATTGCTAACAATTTTGATGATATTGCCGTCTTCCACGTAGTTGTAGCCAACAGGGGAAAGCACGCTTTGGAAGATCTGCCTCCACGTCACATCGCGAAGCTTGATTGTTGTCTTCCCTTGAAGCGCCTCAGGCATCACCAAGTTCAGTTCGAATAAATCTGCGACGTTTCTGAGAATATTGCGGATGTCCTCATCAGGAAAATCCACTGAGAGGGTATCTTTACCCACGTCTTTCCTGGCGATGGCGGCCCGGGAGGGATCTTCGATTCTCACGGCTGCATCTGGGGTCGCTGCAGTCGGCGCGGCGGGCTGGGCGAAAGCGCGAGGAGCCACGCTGGTGGCGAGCAAAGCCAGCGCGCTGGTAAGTAGGATTGGATATGTTCTCATTGTGACTTTGCTGGATTGATGGGTCTGGTAATTTCCTCGCGATTGAGGCGGAGAGTGAAAGTGGTCCGGTCGATTTTTATGAGTTCGAGGTCATACGGCTGCCCGTTCAAGTTAACAGTAAAATGCGCCCCGATTTTGACGGAATTGTTTCGAAAGATCAGTCGGGCTTCATCTCCGACAAAGATCGTCCCACTCGGCGGAATTTGTGAGGCGATTTGTTCCAACACCTCGCGATCCGAAAGCGCCTTTGGTCCGGCCGACTTGCCGTTCGCCGCGGCCGCCGCAGCGCGTTCATCTGCATCAGACAGCCCAAAACCCGGAGGACTGAAAGGCAGAGCGAGATCGTCCGGGAGTGGAGCAGCGAGGCCAGGCGTGGCGAGTTTTGTGGCAGTCTCTACGACGCGGCGGCGCTTATCCGTCGAAGTAATCTCCGACGCCGCGGCGTAAGCCGAGGCCGCAAAGAAGACCGGGATCGAAGCGAACAAAACCCTGCGAAGAAAACGGGACCGGCTGGAAAGTAATGTCATGGGAAACCGAGGAGTTCCAAGTTGAAGCTTAAAACAAGGTTTTGTCCGCGTTCGGGGGTGCTGCTGCATGATGCGCTCATCACGCGGGAGTACCGCGGCCCGCTTTCCAGCCGTCTTAGAAACGTCAACAGCTGCCGATAATTCCCTTGGACACTCATTGAAAAGACGGTCGGCTGATACGCACCTTTCGCGTCCTTTTTCGATCCGATCGACTGCCGGAGGGACCCGTCCAAGAGCTTCACTCCTGTGTCCGTCTCCAACTGATAAAAGTACTGGAGGTTCGTCGGGATCTCTTGAGCCCGAATCATGCGGGCTTCGATCGTTTTCTCGGCCGCGACCAGTGCGTCGAGCTGCTCTTTGAGCTGCGCCGCATTTTTAAGATTCAGGGCGAGCTTGTCTGCCTCAGTTGTTTTCCGGTCCAGCTCAGCCTCTAATTCCGTCGCGTTGTCCCAGCGAAAGTAGACGGTGCCCACCAGCAAAAGGCTCAAGACAGCGCACCCGATGCTGATCGGGTTTCTCTTCATCGAACCCAAGAATTCCTCGGTCGATAGGCTCATTATTTTTTCCCTCCTTTTAAGCGCATGGAAATCCCGATCGAGATCCGTCCAGTCGCCGCATTGCGCTCGCTGTTTGTGACCTTAATTTCCTCAAAACGTG
>JBDSSU010000408.1:0-9878 GCA_039928635.1 Opitutaceae bacterium
GCTGTCCCCGCCCGGCGTCGCGGCGGCCGGCGTTTCCTCCGCCAGAGCCGCCAGCTCCTTGATCAAACTGTCGATGGCGCGCGCGCGACTCGCTTCGACTGCCTTCAAGAGCGTCACTTCAAAATTAATCTTCTCGGCCAAGCCGAGCTTCACACTGCCTTCGCCTTCGCGGAGGCCATCCAGCATGCGCGTGAGTTGCTCCGTGGTGAGCGTCACCCCACCGAGCTGATCCGTCTTGCCGCCTTTCCCAATCGCATCGAGCAAGGCGGCGCGCACGAGCGCCTGCAGATCCGACAACAGCCGGACGAGATCGCGACCGCTCGCATCGCAGTCGTCCACGATCGCCACAATTTTCCGGTGATCTCCGGCCGCCAACGCACCGGCGAGGTCGTTGATCTTTTCCGCCGACACCAGACCATAGACGTCGAGGACATCAGGCTCCGCGATCTCCGCGCCGCAGAAAGAAATCATCTGGTCGAAGATCGACTGGGCGTCCCGCATCCCGCCGTCGGCCATGCGGGCGATGCACACCAGCGCCGCCTCGGTGATTTTAATTTTTTCGTCGATCGCGATTTTTTTCAGCCGCTCGATGATGAGATCGCTCGGAATCGGCTTCAGGTCGAAACGCTGGCAGCGCGAAAGAATCGTCGGCAAAACTTTTTGCGGCTCGGTTGTCGCGAAGACGAACTTCACGTGCGGCGGCGGCTCCTCGAGGGTTTTCAGCAGCGCATTGAAGGCCGCCGTCGAGAGCATGTGCACCTCGTCGATGATGTAGACCTTGAACTTGCCCTGGGCCGGGGCGTATTGCGCGGTGTCGCGCAAATCACGCACCTGGTCGACGCCGTTGTTCGAGGCGCCGTCGATCTCAATCACGTCGAGGTGCGAACCCTCGGCAATCGCGATGCAGGCGGGATCGTTCACATCGAAGTCGGCCTTCGGGCCATTCGTGCAATTCAGCGCTTTCGCGAAGATTCGCGCGGTGGAAGTTTTCCCCGTTCCCCGCGGTCCCACGAAAAGGTAGGCGTGCGCGATGCGGCCACGGTTGATCGCATTCTTCAGCGTTCGCACGACGTGATCCTGACCGACCACGTCGTCAAACGACTGGGGGCGCCACTTGCGCGCGATGACTTGGTAACCGGTCGATGCCACGCGAGAGCTAGCCGCGATCGATTTCGAAAGCGCAAATCAAAATTCATGCTCGTGCAGTCGATCTCGATCTAGCCACAGAGAACACAAAGCTCCGACACAGAGCTCACAGAGTTGAGGCTACCCTCTGAGGAGTTCAGCCACGTTGGAATTTCCCACGGGATCGAACTCTGTGTTCTCTGTGTCCGCGCTCTGTGAACTCTGTGGCAAAATGGTTTTGAATTAAATTCCCAACACCCCGCGGCGCGCCGCGAGCGCTTCGCGACCGGCCGCCAGCGTCTCGATAATTTTGTCCGCATCGTAAACGCAGCCACCCCACGTGCCGCCGCTCGCGAGCTGCAACGCCGCCCAGAGCCGCGTGTCGTCCGGGAGCGCCGCGTGCGGAGCGAGATCGGCGCGCGTGGCACGGGCCGCGAGGACGCGGGCGCCTTCCTCGGAGGTGAATCGCCGCTCACCTTCGCCGACGAAATCCAGCGTGCCGGTCATGTTAATGCGATCCAGCTCCAACCGGATGCGGTCACCGTCGACCAGTTTTCCGATCGGTCCACCCGCGAGTCCTTCCGGCCCGATGTGGCCGATGCACGCGCCTGTCGACACGCCGGAGAAACGCGCGTCGGTCAGCAACGCGATGTGTTTTCCGTACGGGACATTCTTCAATGCCGATGTGACCTGGTAGGTTTCCTCCATGCCGGTTCCGAGGGGGCCGACGCCTGCCAGCACGAGCACGTCCCCGGCCTTCAGGCTTCCACCCTTGATGGCGGCCATCGCGGCCTTCTCGCTCACAAAAACGCGGGCCGGGCCTTCCTTCCGGTAAACGCCGTCAGCATCCACCACCGAGGGATCGATCGACGTCGCCTTCACGACCGAGCCCTCGGGAGCGAGATTTCCCTTCGGGAAAATCAAGGTGCTGGTCAATCCACGCGCCTTCGCTTTTTCCGGCGCCATGATGACATCATCGGGATCGACGCCATCGAGTTTGCGCAAAATTTCGCGGAAACGGACGCGCCGCTCTGAGGATTCCCAAGCGTCGAGGTTTTCGCCGAGAGTTTTGCCCGTGACGGTCAACGCGCTCGTGTCGAGCAAGCCCAGTCGCCGTAGGTGTAACATGACTTCGGGCACACCACCCGCGAGGAAAACGCGCACCGTCGGATGATGCACCGGTCCGTTGGGCAGCACACTGACAAGCCGCGGCACGCGCCGGTTGATTTCGATCCAGTGTTCGACGGTCGGCAGCGGCAATCCCGCGGCGTGCGCGATCGCCGGAATGTGGAGCAGCAGATTCGTCGAGCCACCAAACGCGGCGTGGACGACCATCGCGTTGCGAATGCTCGCGGAAGTGACGATGTCGTGTGACGTGATCTTTCGCTCCGTCATCAGCTGCAACGCGCGCGCCGACCGTTTGGCGAGATCCAGCCACACCGGCTGGCCGGAGGGAGCGAGCGCCGAATGCGGCACGGAAATTCCCAGCGCTTCACCGACCACCTGGGCGGTCGCGGCCGTCCCGAGAAACTGACAGCCACCGCCCGGTGTTGCACAGGCGCGACAGCCGAGATCGGCCGCCTCCGCCAGCGTGACCAGGCCGTGCGAGAAACGAGTGCCAAGGGTTTGGACGGCGCCGGCATCTTCGCCGTTGGTCGGCGGCAGAGTAACCCCACCAGGAACCACGACGACCGGCAGGCTGCGCAGACCGGCGAGCGCGATCATCATCGCGGGCAAACCTTTGTCGCAGGTGGCGATTCCGAGCACGCCCGCACGTTGCGGCAGCGATCGCGCCAGGCGGCGAAAGATCGTCGCGGCGTCATTGCGGTACGGAAGACTGTCGAACATTCCGGTCGTGCCCTGCGTGCGTCCGTCGCAAGGATCCGAGCAATACGCGGCGAATGGAATTGTTTGCAGCCGGCGAAATTCTTCGGCGGCCGCCTGCACCAGCAGGCCGATTTCCCAGTGGCCCGTGTGGTAGCCGAGTGCGATCGGCCGTCCATCCGGAGCGCGCATTCCGCCTTGAGTGCTGAGAATCAGAAACTGCCGGCGCCCGAGCTCGGAGGGATTCCAACCCATGCCCGCATTCTGCGAGAGGCCGAAGAGGTCACCACTGGGACTGTTGCGCAGCAGGTCCTCGGTTAACGGGAGACTGCCCATGGCGCCGCGGGCGGTCGTTTTTATCTCGTAGATCTCCGAAGTCGTGGGATCCAGGACGTCACCGATGGCCGTGACCGCGCACTGCGGCATGCGGGCTCCGGTGGAGGAAGGCGTCGAAGAATTAGGTGAGGTCGGATCGGGCGGGGTGGACATTTTCGAAGATTTTATTTTCGCCGGATCCTCGTGCAGTGGTCCGCATCGAGGGCAGATTTCACGCGGAGAAAAACGGGTAACGCGCAGTTTGCGGAACCTCCTGAAAGCGCGTCAAGCGCGCAGCCAGTCTATCAATAATATCAATGATGACTGGGACGGAAAAAAAAGTCGCACCGCGGCGGGGCTTTGTGAAAGTCGCCCCTTTCCCCACCTCATTGCTCATGAAAATCTGCCGCTTCAAAAACGCTGACCAAAAAACCCGCATCGGGATTCTGACCGAAGACGCTCACGTCTTGGATCTTTCGCCGGCGGGAATCGTCGAACTCTCGGCGGTGCTCGAACACGCCGATCCCTTGGCGCTGCTCCGGGCGGCGACGGGGAAAGAACTCCCGCGTCTCGCGGTTGCGAGCGTGGCGCTCTTAGCTCCCGTGGAACGCCAGGAAGTCTGGGCCGCCGGCGTCACTTATCTGCGGAGCAAAACGGCACGGATGGAAGAATCCGATTTCAGCGCCACCGCCTACGACCGCGTCTACGCGGCGGCACGGCCGGAAATCTTTTTCAAATCGATCGCCGAGAAGGTGGTCGGACCAAATGACACGGTCGGTATCCGCAGCGACGCGCGTTGGAACGTCCCCGAACCCGAGCTCGCGCTGGTGTTGAATTCCCGCGGCCAGATCGTCGGGTACACCATCGGCAACGACATGAGTTCCCGCGATATCGAAGGGGAAAACCTCCTCTATCTTCCGCAGGCGAAGGTTTACGACCGCGCCTGTGCGCTTGGGCCGTGCATCACCTTGGGAACGCCGGAACCGACCGTGCGCGGATGGACCATCGGCATCGTGATCCGCCGGGGCGGCCGGGCGGAATTTTCGGGCGAGACGTCACTCGGACAACTCAAACGCGGATTCGAGGAACTCGCCGGTTACCTGTTTCGCAGTCAGACGTTCCCGCACGGCGCCGTTCTCCTGACCGGCACGGGCGTGGTACCGGGTGATTCGTTCACTCTGCAGGCGGGTGACGAGATCGACATCGAAATCAGCGGCGTTGGTTTGCTTCGGAACCGCGTCGCGGTCGTTTGATTCGAAGATGGAATTGCACGGGCAGAACTTCGTCGCGGATCAACTCAGCATTGGCACGGGGCGGACCTTCGCCCCGGTGAGCCCGTTGGACAGCCAACCCATCGGGGACGTCGCATTTTACCCGGCGGCAGACGCGGATGTCGAAGCGGCGATGAAGGCGGCGGACGCCGCGTTCGAAAGCTTTCGCGAAACCACGGGCGAGCAGCGGGCCTCGTTTCTGGAGAAAATCGCGGATGAGATCGTGGCCCTGGGCGATGCGCTCATCACACGGGCAAACCAGGAAACCGGGCTGACCGTTGCCCGGTTGGTGAGTGAACGCGGCCGAACCGTTGGTCAGCTAAAATTTTTCGCGCAGGTCGCGCGCGAAAATTCCTGGGTGGACGCGCGGATCGACACGGCCATGCCCGAGCGGCAACCGCAGCCTCGCTCCGATCTGCGGCGCCTCCTCATTCCCGTCGGGCCCGTCGTGGTGTTCGGGGCGAGCAATTTCCCTCTGGCTTTCTCAGTGGGGGGAGGCGACACCGCGTCGGCGTTTGTCACTGGGAACCCAGTGATTGTGAAGGCGCACGAACGACATCCGGGCACCTCTGAGTTGGTGGCCGGAGCCATCCGCCGCGCCGTCATCGCGTGTGGCTTGCCGGGGGGTGTCTTCTCGATGCTGCAAGGTCTGGGCAAGGATGTCGGCATCGCGTTGGTGAAACATCCGCTCGCCCGCGCCGTCACGTTTACCGGTTCGCGCACGGCGGGCCGTGCGTTGTTCGACGCTGCGGCGGCGCGACACGAACCGATTCCGGTTTTCGCCGAGATGAGCAGCGTGAATCCGGTCTTCATTTTGCCGGAAGCGATGCGGGAGCGCTCAGCGGCGATTGCCGAAGCCCTGCAGAATTCCATTACGGTGGGAGTCGGCCAGTTTTGCACGAAGCCGGGACTGGTGTTCGGGTTGCAGAGCGGAGGGTTCGATGAGTTTCAGCAAAGTTTCGCGACCTTTCTCGAGGCGTCACCCGCGGGGACCATGCTCCACGGCGGAATCTGGGAATCGTTCAACAAGGGAACGGCCAAGGCCGGCAAGATTGAAGGGGTGCAGACCGTCGCGCGCGCCAAAGATGGGGGTAATCCGGCGAAGACCCAGGCTGGCGCGATTGCGCTGCGGACTGACGTGGAAAATTTCCGCCGACAACCGGATCTCGCGGAAGAAGTTTTCGGCCCTCTCGCTCTGCTCATCTCCGCGAAAACCTTTTCTGAGCTGGAAGAAGCTGCCCGCGGACTGGAAGGCCAGCTCACCGCCACCATTCACGGCACGCCCGAAGACCTGCGACAAGCGGCCCCGCTGCTCCGCATTTTAGAACGCAAAGCGGGCCGGTTGCTCATCAATGGTTTCCCAACCGGCGTCGAAGTTTCTCACGCGATGAATCATGGCGGACCTTATCCGGCGACGACGGATGTGCGTTTTACCTCCGTGGGTTCAGCGGCGCTTTTGCGTTTTGTGCGTCCCGTGTGCTACCAGGATTTCCCCTCGGCTCAACTTCCCGCCGCGCTGCGTGGCGAAAACCCACTTGGCCTTTGGAGACTGGTAAACGGTAAGCTGGCGAACACCGCCGTGTCGTAAGGAGAACGGCTTGAGACGAGCGGGCTGGGAATTTCTCTAAGACTATTTGTCGGTCTGAGATTCCAGCCAACACCGAGTGGTTCGGTGGACGATCGATGAACCGCGGCGGAGGGTGAACGCTGGGGAAAGGTCGGGGACTAGCACGGACGACACCCCATGATCAGCGTGTTCGTGATCAGCGTCTTCGGTCCGATCGCGCGCGTTTGCCGATGCCGGTGATTTCGGAACACGGGCAAGATACCCGCGCCACCAGCCAGCACGTTCCGGCAACGGCCGCATTCCGTTCATCAACTGGATTCTTCGCTACGCTACTGATGAACGGGGTTTGTGTAGCACGGGCATCTTGCCCGTGGGCTCGGAACACGGGCAAGATGCCCGTGCCACTCAGACAGCCGAAAGCCGAATGACAGTTCATGGCGGTCTGCCAAGAAGCAGCGGTTTGTTGCGTCTCGGGATGGCAAAAAAGCAGCCCCCGTAAGCGACTGGCGGAAAAAAGGTGGCCAGGCACTCCACGGCACTAGGAGAACGTCGTTACCGTTGCTACCTTCCGGTCCTGGCGGAGTTCACGCGCCTGCCCATGCATGGCACCTGGCCGAGGCGGACCATGCTGCGGCTCATCGGCCGCGCAAGAATTTATTTCGGAGGAGGACCCTCGCGCGGGCGGTTGGGCGGTCCCATTTCTCCCCGGCGACCGCGACCTTCCTCAGACTGAATGCGATTTTTCACCCGTTCACGCCCTTCGGCGATGCGCGCCTGGAATTGCGCGCTTTGTTCAGGCGTCAACACCGCGGAAATCTCGTCCTGCATGCGCTCGAGCGCGAGTTCGGTGTTGCGCTGGGACCCCTGGCGCAGGCGTCGAAGCTCTTCGGTGATGCGGCCCTCGATTGGCTTAATCTTTTCGCGTTGCTCGGGAGTGAGATTGAGCTGTTCCGTAAATTGGGTGAACAGCTGCGGTCCGAGCGGCAGAGCGCGTTGAATCGGGGGGCGGCCCGGTCGGGAGGCCTGCTGCTGCCAACGGCGTTCCATCACATTGTCGAAAAAGCGTGGCGCCAGGAGCAGGCCGGCCACAACCCCGGCCACAAAAATCCCGGCGAAAGCGAAAATGACTCTCCAGCTTTTGTCCATGCGCTCGGGGTTAAATGGCCAGCTCGATTAACTCCGCGACCGGATCGTCCGTCGCGACCCCGTTATCTTCCGCCAGTACGCTGGTTACTGCAGAGTAGTTCGCCGCCGCGCTCACCAAGGCGAGCAGGCAGGCGACGCCGAGGGCGCGCAGCGAAAACCGCTCGAAGAGCGAGGCCACCCGTTCCTGTGTGAAAGCGAGCGCGGCCACCCGGGTGGCGAAACCGTAAGGGGCGGCAGTATCCCCGGTATGGGGCGCGCGACGGGCTGCGGCGGTAAGACGCGCCCAGGGATGTTTCGGGTCAGTGGGATTCATGAACGTTCCTTTCGTTTTAATTCGGTAAAGAGTTTCTGCAACTTCCGCCTTGCCCGGAAAGCACGCACTTTCACGAGCGACTGCCCCCAACCGGTCAGGGCACTGATTTCGGCGATGGTTTTCTGTTCGAGATCGAGGAGTTGGATCACCATCCGGTCGTCGGGCTTCAGCTGGTCGAGCAGCTTATGCACCAACTCATGAGACTCGACGGCGTCATCCGGCGCGACGTCCTGCTCATTGGTCATAACCGCGTCCAAAACATCAGCCTCGCCTTCAGAAAGATCAGCCCAGCGGAACTCCGGACGGCGTTTCTGCGCTCGCAGGTGATCGATGCAAGTCGTGACTGCGATCCGGGAAACCCAGTGGGGAAACGGCACGGCGCCCTGATACTGGTCGATGCGCGTGAACATCTTCATGAAGATTTCCTGCGCGAGATCTTCCTCGGCAACACGTCGGGGGAGATGCGAGCGCACGATGCGGATAACCAACGGGTAAAGGTGATCGACCAGCTCCTTTGCGGCTGCCTGATCGCGGTTACGCACCCGCTCGAGAGCAGCGGGTACATCGAACGGCAATTCGTCAGGCATGGGGAGAGGGAGGCAAGGTCATGCACGACACGCAAGACGGGGCCTCTCGCAGTCAAGTTACCAGCGCCGTGCAGTTTCTTGACAGGTTTTGCCAACTTTGCCTCACTCCGCCGCCCGAAATGCGAAACACCATCCAGGCCCTTCGACTTACGAACACGCGCGATCGTTGAAAGCCGCCTAGCGGCAGATTGCGCGTTGGCCTGAACTACCGTCCGTCGCTCCCTTCGCGGAGTGTCGAGATTTGCTCCTGTCCCTTGTTCGTTTGACGTCTAAAAACTTCTGTCCGTTTCGCCCCATGCAATCTGCTCCTGTCACGAAATATCGACCCTTCCCGCCCGTCGCCCTGCCCAATCGCCAGTGGCCAAACCGCACCCTGAACCGCGCTCCGATCTGGTGCAGCGTTGATCTGCGCGATGGCAACCAGGCCCTCGCCCAACCGATGAGCGTCGAGGAGAAACTCGAATACTTTGAGATGCTGGTAAAAATTGGCTTCAAGGAAATCGAGATCGGCTTTCCCAGCGCTTCACAGATCGAATTCGATTTCTGCCGCCGCCTGATCGAGGAAAACCGGATCCCCGACGACGTCGCGATCCAGATTCTGTGTCAGTGCCGCGAAGAATTGATCGCGCGCAGCATCGACGCCATGCGCGGCGCGAAGAACGCGATTTTCCACCTCTACAACTCCACCTCTCCGGCGCAGCGGAAGCATGTCTTCAACGCTTCGCGCGCGGAGATCGTGAAGATCGCCACCCGCGGTACTGCATGGGTGAAACAATATTCCCAGCCGCTCATCGCCGCCGGCACGAAGATGCGTTTCGAATATTCGCCGGAAAGCTTCACGAGCACGGAATTGGATTTCGCGTTGGAAATTTGTGAAGCCGTCACCGACATCTGGCAGCCGACGGTCGCCGACAAAATCATCCTCAACCTCCCAGCGACGGTTGAGTACGCGACGCCCAACGTCCACGCCGACCAGATCGAGTGGATGTGCACGCATCTCACGCGTCGCGATTGCACGCTTGTCTCGCTGCACACGCACAACGACCGCGGCACCGGAATCGCCGCCACCGAACTGGCGTTGCTCGCCGGCGCGGATCGGGTCGAAGGGACGCTCTTCGGCAACGGCGAACGCACGGGCAATCTCGATATCGTGACCGTTGCGCTGAATCTCTACACGCATGGGATCCACCCCGGTTTGGATTTCAGCAACATCAACGAAATCCGCGAAGTCTACGAGCGCACCACCCGCCTCGAAGTCCCGGCGCGCCAACCCTACGTGGGCGAACTCACCTTCACGGCCTTTAGCGGCTCTCACCAGGATGCCATCAAGAAATCCTGGGCGGTCCAAAAACCGGCGGAGCCTTGGGATGTTATCTACATTCCCATTGATCCGGCCGATCTGGGTCGCAGCTACAAGGCGATCATCCGCATCAACAGCCAGTCGGGCAAAGGCGGCGTCGCTTATGTGCTCGAGAACGAGTTCGGCTATTCCCTGCCGAAACTCATGCACAAGGAGATCGGCAAGATCATCAACGACGTGGCCGACGCGAAAGGCACCGAGCTCACGCCGGTTGAAATTCACGACGTGTTCCGCCGCGAATACCTGGAGCGCACGACACCGGTGGCGCTGCAGCATTTCAAGACCACCGAGCGCGACAGCATCGTGACCTGTGAAGCGGAACTCACTCTCGACCGCACCGTGCATACCTTAACGGCGACGGGCAACGGCC
>JBDSSU010000409.1:0-24860 GCA_039928635.1 Opitutaceae bacterium
CCTCGCATCGCTTCAGTACAGAGCGCGGGTCCCGAGGCTTGCTTGCGCTGGAAACGCCGCCTTTGCTCCGCCGGTGATTCGTCGATTTTTCGTCACGCTTGCCATTCTCCTTTTCACCTTCCGCGGAAGTGCCGCGGAAATTCAGCCGGTAGTAGATGGAGGCGACGCCACCTATGTTGGAAAGGAAATCCTCATCACCGGCGGAGCGCAGGTGTCCTTCGGAAATGCCCGGATAACGTCCGACGAACTTCGTTACAATACGGAGACCGGCGTCGCCGACGCCCGAGGACACGTCACCTTCACCCGCGGGAGCCGTCGCCTCTTAGCTGACACCATGATTTACCGGGCTCGGGATGAAACCTTCTCAGCCGAGAATGTTCGCTTCGGCGACTACCCCGTCTTCGGAAGCGCAGCGGCCGCCAGCGGCACTAAAACCGAAATCACGTTGGATCGTGCCCGCCTCAGCTACCGCGAGCCAGGTCCCTGGCAGCCCACCGTCAACGCCGGGAAGATCATCTACGGGCCCGGCGACCGCGTCCGCGCGGAGTCAGCGCAGGCCGGAGTCGGAGGAGCGCAACCCTTCCCCTTTCCGAAATTCCAGCAGCGGGTGAGCGAGCCGCTCATTCCCTTTGTTACTTTTTCAGCCGGTTTTCGCTCTTCGCTCGGCGCGTTTGGTGAGGCCGGCGTCCGCGTGCCGGTGAGCCCGGCGGTGCGACTGGGTGGAGATATCGCGTACTACACCAAGCGCGGGCTGATGGCGGGCCCCTCCGCCGAATACGGGAACGCGCGCGCGAATGGATCGTACCACGGCCTCTTTCGTTCGGGGTTCATCAATGACCACGGTGATAAACTCTTCGACGTGCTCGGCCGGCCCGTGGGCGAAAACCGTGGCTATGCCGAATGGGAGCATCAGCAAAGGATCGGTGAGAACCTCACCTTCAACGGCCAACTCAACTATTGGAAGGACTCGGCCATCCTCCGCGATTTTCGCCCCGGAGCGTTCATCAACGTCCAGGAGCCGGACACCTTTCTCGAATCGGTCTACACGGGGAAAAATTATTTCGTCTCCGCCTTCACGCGCTTCCAGCCGAATTCGTTTCAGGTGGTCCAGCAACGTCTGCCCGAGATTCGTTTCGATCTGCTGCCACTGGCCGTGGGCCACGGTTTTTACGAGCAGTTCAATGCAAGCGCGGTCCATCTCCGGGAAGACGCCCCGCTCGGCGGTCCCTATCTTCAAAGCGATCGGGTGGATGCTTACTACGCCTTGATGCGCCCGTTCACGCCGCGGGATTGGTTCAGTTTCACTCCGGTGGCCGGTGGCCGCGTGACCTATTACGCAAACACCCGCGGAATGACGGCGGCGGGACTGCCCGTGGTCCAAGGCGGGACAACCCGCCTCCTCGGCGAACTCGGTTTCGACGCCATGCTCCGCACCAGCGGAAAATTCGACTACCAAAATGCCTTTTGGAAAATCAACGGACTGCGGCACCTGCTCACTCCCAAACTGAGCTATCGCTCCATTCCCGGGGCCGATCGCCGGCAGGATCGCATTCCCGCGATCGATCGCCGCCAGGCTTTTTCAACGTATCTGCCGCCGCTCGATCTCGGTGCCACGCGCAACATCGATCAACTGGAGCCGATGAATGTGCTCCGCTTCGGCATCGATAACACCCTGCAGACTCGGGATCCCGTCTACGGCTCACGCGATCTGCTCCTCGTGAACGTCGCGGCTGATTACGAATTCGACCCCAAGCCGGGGCAGCGGAATTTTTCCGCGGTCCACGGAGAGATGGCCCTCATGCCGGCGCACTGGCTGCAGTTCGATCTGTACGGGAGCTACACGACGCAGACGGCTGTTCTGCGGGAACTCAACTCGGGGCTTACCTTGCGCGACGGCGATGTGTGGTCGGTGCGATTCGCCAATAATTTCCTGCGCGATGACATCGAAGACTACCTCGTCGAAGGGCGCATGCGCATCAACGAGATCTTCGAGGCCCAAACGAAACTTCACTACGATGCTCGCAAACGCCGCTTCAACGAGCAGGCGTACGGGATCGCGCAGAACATCGATAACATCTGGCGCATTTCCTACGTCGTGACCTTTTACTCCGGCCGGCAACGCGAGAGCGATTTCGGTTTCAGCGTGCGCTTCGAAGCGCTCCGCTTCTGAGTCTGCCAACGTGTTCACCGTTTTCCCCGCAGATCCCACCCCGATCCTCAGAATGAGTTCCCCTCGCCTGCCCTGATGAGCCTCGCGGGCAGTCAGCAAAAAGTTTTCCTCCGACTCGTCGGTTCGCTCCGCCCCCATTGGCGGCGTGATCCCAGTCTGCCGTCGCGCATTCAGGAATTGTTCGCCGTTAATCGGTCATTCGGTTCCCGCGATCGACGCCTCTACCGCGAACTGATCTACACGACGCTCCGTTACCTGCCGTGGATCGAACCCCTCCTCGATTCTGATCCCCATCGCGCGACGCAAACGGTCGCCTGGCTCGCGGCGGATCTTCCCGCGACGCATGCCTTCCGGATCGCCTTGGGTGAAGGGTGGATGGCGTGTCCCGGCTCACTCGCAGCGAAAGCCGCCCATCTCAAAGTAAGTGTGGACGACCTCGTGCCGTCCTGGCTTGCGAGGCATTGCCCGGAGGCGGCGGTTTCACCCGACCTCGACGCCTTACTTACCCGCGCTCCCTTGTGGCTGCGCATGCAAGCTCCGCACGCGGGGGCCGTCTTGAGTGAATTCACCGCCAAAGGTTGGGAGTGGCGCCGCTCGGAAATTCTTCCCGGCGCCGTGCAATTGCTCACGGAAACCGACGTCACGAAAACCAGCGCGTGGGAAAGAGGCTGGTTCGAGGTCCAAGACCTCGGGTCGCAGTCGCTGCTGGAAACGACAATGATCCAGGCCGGAAGTCACTGGCTGGATGCTTGCGCCGGAGCCGGGGGAAAAACGCTGCAGCTTTCCGCGCTGGTCGGAGCCGCTGGTCACGTCGATGCCCATGACATTCGTCCTCAGGCCCTGCGCGAACTGACCATCCGGGCCACGCGCGCCGGGGCGCTTAACATCGCGGTGCTCGAGGCGCTCCCCGTCGACAAGAAATACGACGGCGTGCTGGTTGACGCACCTTGCACCGGCTCCGGCACATGGCGCCGGGCTCCGCATCTCAAATGGACGACCAGCGCGGCGCAGGTCACCGAGGCCGCGGAGAAGCAACTTTTGCTCCTCACCCAATTCGCCGGATTCGTGCGGGCGGGAGGCCAGTTGATCTACGCCACGTGCTCGCTGAGCCGGATGGAAAACGAAGAAGTCGTGGAGGCGTTTCTCAACGCCAATCCGCAATTCGAGCCGGCCGCGCCCGCGCGCACCTTTGACGCGACGGCGCGCCGGGTCGGGCTCGCGATCCTGCCTGCACGTCACAACACCGACGGATTTTTCGTGGCGGCGCTTCGCCGGCGCTAGAAAAACCTTCGGTCAGGGACGCTTTCCCAAGCGGCACGCTCCGCTCGTCAACGCGGCCAAGCGCGCGCGAATTTTCCCTTGCCGCGCCAGAGTGGCCGCCAACGATTCGCGCAACGTGGTTCCAGATTCAGATTATCGCATCAAGCTTCAGGTGTTCGAAGGGCCGCTGGACCTGCTGCTGTTCCTCATCCGCAAAAACGAACTCGATATCTACGATATCCCCATCGAGTCCGTGACCCGGCAGTACGTGGACGCATTGCGAGCGATGCAGCAGCTCGACCTCGATCTCGCCGGCGAATTTTTTGTGATGGCCGCGACTCTGATGGAGATCAAAAGCCGCATGCTCCTTCCCAAGGGCCAGCACGCGATCGATCCCAATGCCGAGGAGGATGAGATGGATCCCCGCTGGGAACTCGTCCACCAGCTCCTGCAGTACAAGAAATTCAAAGAAGCCGCCGCCACCCTCGGAGAACTCGCGGCGACCCGGCAGAATTTGATGGAGCGCTACGTCTCGAATCTCTCGGGGGATCCGCTCGATCGCCCCTTGAAGACCGTCGGGCGGATCGAGCTCTGGCACGCCTTCAACAGCGTACTCCGCCGGCTCGCGGAGAAACTGGTGGTCGGTGAGATTCACGACGAACAGGTCACCGTCGCCGATCAGATGGAATGGCTGCTTCGCCGCACCCAGACGGAGAAAACGCTCGTGTTCTCGAAGCTCTTCGATGGGCCGATCACGCTCCGACGTCTCGTGGCAACCTTCCTCGCGGTCCTCGAGCTGACGCGTCTGAGGCATCTCAAACTGCGGCAAGACGAAGCCTTCACCGACATTATTCTCAGCGCTGCGGGGGAGAACCCACTTGAAACCGAAGCCGTTGCAAGCACCGTGACCGCGTGAGTAAAAAGAAGAAACCCAAGCGAAATGGCGGCGCCCTGCTTGGCATCGGCTTGGACAATGAAGATGGCCACAAACGCGTCACGACGGGCGAACAGTTCGCGATCCTGGGTGGCTCGGCCGAGACACATGAGAAGATGACCGAGACCGTCGTGAAGACTTTTGAGGAATTGAAATCCCGCGGCAAAAGGATCCACGAGGTCGAACATCACGAACTCGCGGACATCATTAAGAAGTCGGAGCCGCGCTAACCCATTTGCTTCTCGCGCAATTTTATCTCTCTTTCTCCCCACACACCATGTCTGACAAAATTGCTCATCTCACCACCGATACGTTCAAGCCCACTGTGACCTCCGCCACGACTCCGGTTCTGGTGGATTTCTGGGCGCCGTGGTGCGGCCCCTGCAAGGCGATCGCACCGATCCTCGAGGAGCTTGCCACCGAACTCGACGGCCAGGTGCAGATCACGAAGGTTAACATCGACGAGAATGACGCGATCGGCGCCGAGTACGGCATCCGCGCGATTCCGACCATGTTGCTTTTCAAAGGTGGCAAGGTCGTCGATACGATCGTCGGCATGATGCCGAAGGCTTCGCTCAAGGCGAAGCTCGCGGCTCAGCTGTGATTCAAGCGACTCGCTCGAGGGCG
Organism: Opitutaceae bacterium; assembly: GCA_039928635.1. Lineage (GTDB taxonomy): Bacteria > Verrucomicrobiota > Verrucomicrobiia > Opitutales > Opitutaceae > DATAKE01. The sequence continues at coordinate 4,992 of JBDSSU010000409.1, forward strand.
AGACCCGCGGCAAAGAGCAGCGCATAAAGCGCCAGTAGTTTCCCCGTGTCTCCGAGAAGGGAGATGAGTTCGCCCGCAGTCTTACTCTCCCGCAAGCGGCGGACGTGGGACCACGCCACCGGTGCGAGTGCCAACGGAAGTAAGATCCAGGCGCGATGCCCCCGCGTGAGCAGGAGGATGGGGACGGTGAAAGCAGCCAGGAGCGAAAGGGAAAATTGAACGCGCGCAAAACCGCGGCCAAATCTGACGGCTAAGGTGCGTTTGCCGGCGACGGCGTCCGTTTCGACATCCCGGTAATTATTCACGACGAGAATATTGGCGGCGAGGGCACCAATCGCAGTCGCCGCCCACGCCACCTCGGTGGTGACCGTGTGTGTCTGGACAAAGTAGGTGGTGCACACCGCGACCAAGCCGAAGAAAAGAAAAACGAAAACATCCCCCAGCCCAAGATAACCCAGTGGCCAGGGGCCTCCGGTGTACGCAAAGCCGCAGAAGATGCTCGCTACTCCGATCACGAGCAAAGGCCACCCGCCCCAAGGCAGCAGGCCAAGCCCGACCAGAAACGAAACCGTGAAAACGGACGCCATCGCCCGGAACATTGTTTTTGGTGCGACGAGTCCGGCCGCCACCGCGCGTCTCGGGCCCACGCGTGCTGCCGTGTCCGCGCCTTTCACGAAATCATAGTAGTCGTTCGCGAAGTTGGTGCCGATCTGCACCAACAACGCGAAGGCAAGGCAAAGGCTCGATGCGCCCATCGAAAAAGAACCGTCGTGCCAGGCGAAGGCGGCCCCGAGAAGCACCGGCGCAACCGCCGCGGGAAGCGTCCGCGGCCGGGCAGCCGCCACCCACACTTGAGCATTCATCGGATCGTGAAGCCGGCAAATTGCTGCGGCCGCACCTCCACTCTCCGCTCGGCAGAACGAATGTACCCGTGCATCCGAGTTTGAACGGCCTCGACGAACGCCTCGACGTTTTCAGCGCTTCCCTCGGCTTCCAAACGCACCCGGCCGTCCGGGAGGTTGGCGACGAAACCTGCCACCTCGAACTCTTTGGCGACCTGCAGCGTCGAGAAACGGAAGCCCACCCCTTGCACGCGGCCGCTGAAAATTACCGCCTCATGATGCACATCTGCCATGGACGCGAACCTACGCATTCGGCGTCGTCCGGTTCAACCTGCAAAAGCACCCGGCTCGCTCAACAGGTTTCCCCTGACCATCGGCGGAGAATCGTGTTTTGATTTGCATTTCACGACCGTGCCCACTCAGTTTCGCCCATAGCTCAATGAGTAATTTCGATTCTGATGGCGGCGCGGAAAACGAATGGGAAGAGCGGGGCGATATCGCCTGGAACGAGTTCGATTGGGAGCGTTATTTGCGGGAGCAGGACGAAGCCGTTCATCGCTACCTCCGTTTCTACGAAGGTTTCAAAGGCAAAACGGATCGCATCGACGAAGTGGCGGATCTCATGGGCTGGGGCCAGGGCGACTGGACAGATGACGACAGCGGCGGCGCCGAAGAATCTTCAGCCTCGAAGGCCGACGAAGACGAAACACCCGACTTCAGCGAAGACGACGACGAGGTCTATACGCTCCACAAGAATCCGATCTTCATCGCGACCAAAGCCATCTCGATCAGCTTGAAAGCGCGTTGGGAATCAGTCGCGGGTGTCACGGGCAGAGTCCCCCAACCGCTCGCGCTTTCGCTGCTTGCCGCCCTGCATCGGCAGGAAGAGGACGCGGTGCACGCGATTCACGCCCTGGACTTCGGTGACTACGCGATGGCCGTGAGTCTTTTCAAGCGGGCCATGAGTTCGCTGAATGGATCGCTCGCGCTGCTCAACGCCGAGGACGCAAATCGCCACCGCGCGGTCTCGGAATATCGTGAGGAAGCTTTGCCACGGCTGTTTGACCTGCGGGAAATTTGGCTGCGGGTGATCGCCGAGTGCCGTGAAGAGTTGGAGCGCCCGGCAGAAGACGAGAGCTGATCGCGGCGGGAATAAATCCGCCTTGCACTTTCGTTTCGGCGCGTTTGCCTCGCAAAACTGTTCCGGAGAGGTGGCTGAGTGGTCGATAGCGGCGCTTTGCTAAAGCGTTGTAGGGGTTTAAATCCCTACCGAGGGTTCGAATCCCTCCCTCTCCGCCAGTGAATTTCCGAGGAGAAAACGGCTGGCCGCTTTAAAGCGGAAAGAGGCGGGGACAAACCTCAGAACACCTGGCCGGAGCTATCCGATGGGAATTCGCCGAACGGCGGGCTGTTCCCGATTTCAGATTGGGCTACCTCATGGACCGAATCGGCCCCTGTCGTTGTTTTCCGTGAATGTGTCGGCCTGCGCAAACTTCTGGAATCGCAGCCATCCGGCCGAAGAGCGATCACTCAGCCGGGTGACCCACCCTCCTGCGCACAGCGCCAAACCCTGCACGGAATCTTCCGAAAAACGCACCGGTTCGTTAAAAGGCGGGCGCGCTCCCGCTGCGACCCCCACGGATCGCTTTCTCGTGCTGCTGGCGGTTAATGAGATCGGCAGTCCGTAGTTGCACGGTCGCGAGGACTTTCGTGCATGTCATCACCAAGGCACTCGGAGGCCCCCGGTATTGCTCGACCACCTGGCGCGCCTCGGTGACGGAAAAGAAAATTCGTTTAAGTTCAGTTTCTGTCACGACAGGCAAGGGACTCTTGAATGCACCCGAAAGACTCGCCCGTTTTCATCGGGCAACGTTCTTTGGGATGTACCCGAAATTTTCCGATCAGGGGAAAGGTGCTGTAAATTCAGGTCGGGTCGAAGGTCAGAGGAGACGGTCGGCCTTGCTGACCAATTACTGCGCCATCCCGAACTTCGCTAGCTCACGGAGAGCAAGGTGGCCGTCGATTAGCACGATGAGCTCGGGCTGGTCCATATTGTCGAGGATCCGCGTTCTGCAGCCGGAAATTTCCTCCTCGCTCATCACGTTCAGCATGCGCGCAAACAAAGTCATGCCCCCCTGCTCGCGATGCTCCGGTTGGAGTGCGTCCAGACGAGCGATGAGCCGCTTGGTCGTTTCCGCACGTGATTCCATCGTCGGATTAAACGCGCCGCTCCGCGCAAGCGATTGCGGGGCTCCATTGGTCCAGCGTGCCGCTGTTCGCCGCTAGATTCTTTTCCGTTTCCAAAACACAGGCCACCACCTGGGCCACTCCCTCGGGAAAATTAAAACCATAGCCGTCGGTCGACTGGACGATTTGGACGCCCACTTGCCGGAGGATCTCCACCGATTTTGGCCTGAGCTCGACTGAGGTGGGAAGCTGGAGCAGCGGCATGGCGCGATTGATCCTAAAGGACCCCCATGCATCAACCGCATTCTGATGCGCCGACCAGAGGTTAGGAAGTTGTCCGATAGTGCCTAGGTAGGAAATGACCTGAAAGGCCAATTTCCGCACACTTCGCGGGTTAGTGCCCTAGTCTTTTTGGACCTGCAGAATTGATCAGCTGCAACAGATGATCACGAGCATCATGCAATTCGTCGCAGATTTTCTGATGCATCGCGTCCATGAAGCCCGATGAATTGGCACAAATCTCCAAAGCGGTGTCCACCGCTCGAAGCATTGCTATGTAATCGGTTGTTCTCACGGGCACACAGACCCGCTTTTCGAAACGGGGTTCGCGGGCGGGCGACGCTACCCGCGCTCACCCGCCAGAAGGGCGCTCCCCGCTGCACCCCGACCTCCTCGCGTCCGTCTTCGTTCTCGTTGAGTTTTCCGGCGGCACTCACGCGACTCCGGTGGGCCACCGTTCGTCGCCGGGATCAAATTCGGTCAATTTTACGGCAATAATCGAACCTCTCTTCGCGATGGTGGTCGAATACGCGTTACGCCGTTTCGTTGCGCCTACTTCAAGTTCCACCCGTTGTGACCACCTCCGAACTAAACAGCATCTTGGCCTGCGTTGACGCCGCCATCGAGATCTTCCAGCGCCATGAAGGGAAGCTCTCCGCTTCCGAAATCAGTGTGAAGAGTATGCTCTTGGTTCTGCGCTCACAGGTAGCCGAGCAATTGACCCGCGAAAAAAGTATTTCAGGCCACGACTAATCCGTTCGTGCTGCCGCCACGTTCGAAAGGGACGACGATCCTCGCGACGACGGCCCCTTCGAACACGGGGATAAATGCGCTGCTTCTGTAATGCATCCGAGCGTTTGTTTAATCGAATCGCCCGCAGCTAAAACCGCGGGGCCTCGAACTATCGGAGCAAAGAAAGCGCCAGCAGGATGTCTCCGGGGACGGCTTCGTTCCCCTCCGCCAGCACGTCGAGCAACGCCTCGAGCGAAAGCGTTCCTTCGCCGGCGACCCCGGAACTTGCGAGCAGCAGCAGAGCCTCGGTCATCAATGCTTCCTGAAGCGCAGGTGGCCGAAAGAAAAGTCCCGGCGGGAGAACCTCAGGTGCTGCCACATAGCTGCCGCTGACCGAGTGAAGGTAACGCGATTTTAAAGCCGCCAGAAATTTCTCCGCGCTCGCTCCCGCGCCGCTCCCCTCTGCTGTCCTTGCAAACGTGCGACAGCCAAGGATCACCGCGGCGTAATCGGCCGGGCTCGCCGGAAAACCTGCGCCGCGCAACCGGCGCAGCTCCCCGGCGGATGAAAGCAGAAACTCTTTATCGATGACGTGAAAAAGGTTTTTGGCCGCCGCACGATAGCGTGGCTCGTTTACTTCCTCACCGGCCCGGGCAAGTGCCGCCAGCAGCATTCCGTGTGCTCCGGAAGTGCCACGATCATCGCGGAGCGGAGCGCGCCGTCGACCACGCGCCGCTCGCAGCCGCTCGACCCCCAGCGGTGTGTCCGGGATTTTGGAGCGCAACAAATTTTTCCCGGTGAAGTGCCCGGCAGCATCCCACTCGGCCGGTACATTGCCGCTGGATTCCACCCCGTGAGCGCGTCTGAAGGTCGCGGCCTCTTTGCCGAGCAGCGTGTCAATTTCTTCCGCCGTCCAGGAATAATAGCGGCTCGATTCCCCTGTTGTACCATCCTCGGACGCGGCGAACGTCCCGTCCGGCAGCGCGAGCCGTAGCAGAGCGTAATCTAGCGCGCCCCGAGCTGCGGTGCGAAACGTCGCGCCATCGGCGGCACTACTCTTTGCGCCGTCGAGATAGGCCAACGCCAACCGAGCCTGGTCCATCAAGGTCTTTTGCAGAATCGGCACATTCCACGCGGGATCGCTGGCACCGCGAAAAAATCCTCCATCGAGAGGATCTCGCAGGCCACTGTTCGCCATCCTCCGCAAAGTAAGCAGCGCTGCCTCGCGATCCTCTCCCGATTGCCGCAGCAGAAACCGAAGCAACTCCGGCTCCCCGTTTTTCGGAGGCTCGCCGAAGCCGCCATTCTCTCCATCAAAACGCTCCCGCCAACTGAATGCCGCCCTGACGAGCCCCACCTGGAGCGCCGCCGGGCTCACCCTCCCCGAACGCGCCGGCATCGCCTCAGCCGTCCGCAACAACTCTGCCGCCTCGCCGGCTCGCTCGCGGCAACCCGCTGGATCGTTCGCCCACGCCTGTTTCGCCTGCTGCGCCACTTTCATGAAACCGGGTTTGCCCCACTCGTCGCTGGGCGGAAGATACGCCCCACCTTCGTACGGCAATAATTCCGGAGTGAGCCAAACGTTGAGGGGCCAGCCGCCGGATTGCTTCACGCGCGCCAAATACGCGAATAGCATCGCAGCCACTTCCGGGTGTTCTTCGCGATCCACCAGCACGCAAACGAAATTCCGATTCAAGAACTCCGCCGTCTCGCTCCGCGCAAAGGTCTGCTGGCGCATCGCATCGCTGAGCTCGTTCAGGAAGGCCCCGACGGCAACGAACACCGGCTTCTGCTCGCGTTTGGCCCTCGCAAAGGCGTCTTCGCCCCAGGGCGCCCAATCCACCGGGCTCGACGCGTTGAGCTGGAGAAAAGCCGAAGGCTCACCCCGAAGACGTTCCGCCCCCGAAGCCCAGGCGTGCAGCAGAATCACTCCGCTCAGAACGGCGAGCGGCCATTGTCGCATCGATTTTCGTCTCCACTTGAAAGGCAACATGGCGGGCAGCTGTGAAAATTCTTCGGAATCAATCAGACGCGTACCCCATCTTCATTTCGCTTCGAACCAGCTCCGCCCCTCGAATCAAAAACATCTCCCCAGATGGGCGCGTTTGCGTTTGTGATCAAGACCAGAGGTCCGCTCCCCGCTGTCCTCATCGACGGTGCCTGCCGAACTCCGCCCCCCTCCTTCTCTCTCGTTCATCTGCTGCTGCTAAAAACCAAAGTTGAACGGATCGGCGCCGACGCGTTGATTGCGATCAAGCGCAGCGACGGCCGACATCTCCACGTCGCTCAGCTGAAAATCAAAGATGCCGGCGTTTTCCGCGAGCCGGTGGGGCTGCACTGATTTTGGGATCGTCACCACTCCGTGCTGCACTTCCCAACGCAGCACAATTTGGGCAACAGTCTTGCCGTGGCGCTTTGCGAGATCCCCGAGCACACGGTCCTGCAGCAATTCACCTCCCTTGGCCAAAGGACTCCACGCTTCGACGCGAATACCCTTCGCCCGGCAATGCTCCACGAGCGGCTTGCTCTGCAGATAGGGGTGAAACTCGATCTGGTTTACCGCTGGCACCACTTCCGCCGTCGCCAGCAACTCATCGAGATGCGGCCGCATATGGTTGCTGACGCCGATGGACTTCACTCGACCCGCCCGCTGCAGCTTTTCCATCGCCTTCCACGTTGGCGCGATCTTCCCCGCGATCGGCCAGTGCACGAGGTACAGGTCGACATAATCAAGACCAAGGAGTCGCAGACTTTGGTCGAACGCCGCCTCGACCCGGCCCGCCCGGATGTCGTCGTTCCACAATTTCGTCGTCACAAACAGTTCAGCACGCGGAACGCCGCACGCGCGGATCGCCTGCCCCACTCCGCGTTCGTTTCCGTAGATCCTTGCGGTGTCGACGCTGCGATATCCCAGATCGATCGCCGCACGCACCACTTCCCCTGTTTGCGAATCACTGCTCACCTGCCAGACGCCGAGTCCCAACCAGGGCATGTGCACCCCGCTATTCAGAGCGACACTTTGTTTCAACCCCTCGGGCACTGAAGAAAACGTGGCGGTAAATCCGGATTCCATGAGAGCGGCACCGTGTGCCAAAAGAACCTGCGGTCAATCCCCCAGCTGCGGTGAAGCAAGGCGCAGAAACGGTGTCGAAAGTTAGACTCCGCACCGAAGGTTCATCTCTTGGGAGGACTTCCCATGCCACGATTCAGCTTTCTCCGACGGATGGTTTTCGATGGGCGCGGTGCGCCCGAGCCTCCTCGCGCTCATCCACGTCCAACGGAGTGGAGGGATGACGCCCTCACGGGAAGTTGCCTTGGCCATTCCACCGTCCTGATGAATTTTTTTGGGGTGCGGGTGATCACCGATCCCGTATTTTCGAAGCGCGTCGGGATCGGCATTGCGCCGTTCGTTCTCGGACCCAAACGCCACGTGCAACCCGCTCTGCGACCGCGCGAAATTCCGCCGCCGGACGTGATTGTGATCAGTCATGCTCATTTCGATCATCTCGATCGACCGAGTCTGCGGAAGTTCTCGCGTGATACGCCGGTGATCACCGCGCGCGCGACAGCGGATCTGCTGAAACGTTTTCGTTTCGTTCATGAACTCGCCTGGGGAGAGTCGATCACCCTCACGGTGCGCGGACGACCTTTACACGTTACCGCGATCGAAGTCGCGCATTGGGGCGCGCGCCTGATGCGGGACGAGCATCGAGGGTATAACGGTTATCTCCTCGAACGGGAAGACCACCGGGTGTGCTTCGCAGGCGATACCGCGCATACGCCCGCTTTCGGCCGGCTTCGATCACAGCCGCCTGATGTCATGCTCATGCCGATCGGCGCGTACGATCCGTGGATTCGGGCGCATTGCAGTCCGGAACAAGCCGTCGCCATGGCGAATGACGCCGGCGCGAAATATTTTGTCCCGACCCATCATCAAACCTTTAAGCTCAGTTCAGAGCCCATGGATGAACCGGCGCGGCGGTTGATCGCGGCGTTCGCGAATGAGCCGCAGCGACTTCTCGCCGTGAACGTCGGGGAAACCTTCCGCCTGCCCGCCGATCGCAACGCGCGCGCGCCCCTCCACCAGTCGCAAACCTCGACTGGCTGAAAGGGAATCTCACCCGCCGGCGGGTTTGGGCGGCGGCTGACCCTCGAAGCCTCCGCGAAGCCCCTGCACGAAAGCGTTCCGCAGCAGGTTCACGATCGCGGTCCAAACATCGACTTTGTTGTCAGCAAAATTCCCGGCAAAAGGCACCTTCGTCGCGATCTTCTTTTCCTCGTCGTTCTTCAAGACGGAGCTGACGGCGCTGATCACTTTCTCCTTCACTCTTTGCGCGACGTTTTTGTCCTTGTCCGAGGGATTTTTGAAATCGAGGTCCTTGAAGAAGGGTTTGGTGTATCCCTCATAGGATCCGTTCGCAGCATTTACCTCCATGAAAAGTTCAAACGTGCCGCGCGAAACGTCAGCGTCGGTGTAGGCGAGCAGAAAGCTGTTGAACGCCGGCAGCTCCATTTCGCGGAGCTCGAAATTGACGGCGAACCGCGGCTGCTTGGCCAGCAGATCAGCTTGCGCCGTGACTTTGAGTTTTCCGTTTCCGGTCGTGATTCCTTGGACCTCCATTTTAGCAGGCAAGGGTCCATCCTCCACCTCAGGACGGTTTCCCAAACCCGAGGCCATGAGGTGAATGCTCTCGAGCCCGATGTCGACCTGCGGCACATGGGCACGGTCGATGAAACGCACGACGCCGTTTCTGATTTCAAACGTGGAGATTTCCATCGGAAAGGCCTGCGCCAGCACGTCCTGCCAGCGCCTCACCTCCGCTTTCACCGCCTCCACTTTTTGTTTCTGCTCCTCTTTTTTCTCCGCTTTGTCCTTAGCCTCGTCCTTCGGCGGAGCGAGTTCGCGTTTCACCATCGTCACCTGAGGGCTTTCGATCACGGCATTTCCTCCGAGCTTACCCCGAAACAACGCGCCCCAGGAAAACGCCAGGGCGGCACTCTTGGCGCGCACCAGCGGAACGTCATCCGGGTGCTCACGTTCAGAGAGCACGAAATTATCCACTTCGATGCCACCGCGCCAAAGCTGCAACTTCACCGCGTCAACGTGTCCCGCGTAGGTGGGAAGGCCGGCCAGCTTTCGATTCACGATTGCTTTGGCGATGGGGGAACCAACCAGCATCACCAGGAGGACAAGCCCGACGATGGCAGCCAGCGTGAAGGCGATGACCCGTTTCCAACCCGCGAGGGGAAAAGATTTCGAGCGATGGGCGTGGGAACGCATTTTCTTGAGCCGCGTAATGCGACGCGCAAGAAAGACCGTTCGATGCCCTTTCGGTTCAACGCCAAAAAAATCAGAAGCTCCGATGGACTAACACCCATTGGTCTCACGCTGCTTAACGCTGACTAGGGACTGTCTCCAAACCCTCCTTCGCCTTGTCACTCTGAGCGCAGCGAAGAATCCATGAGGATGTCCGCACCTTTAACCGGCTTCGCGTCTCCTGCTGGATTCTTCGCTGCGCTCAGAATGACAAACGGGTTTGAAGACACGCCCTAAATTTTCCGCAGCAGACCCGCGAGCTGCGTGAAACTCTCCGGCGGAAATCCCAACGCTCGCTTCAACTGGGCGTCGCGCTCGATCGGGTTTTTGACCGAGGCCGTCGCGCGCCAGTCGCGCCAGCTCATCATGCCGAATGCCCACATCACCGCGCCGGTCACCGGGACAGGGACATCGCTCCCGTGCAGGATGTGGCTGGCCAGCTCTGGCGTGAGCATTTCGCGCAACGCGCCCGGCCGGAGGCGAAACGTCAGCGCGGCTAGGGCGCTGTTGTCGCCGTACAGTTTGGGAAACCGGCGTACCATCGCGGAAAACACGGCAAAATAATCCGGATCAAGCGCGATGGTGCCGGTGCCGCAGTGGGCGGCAATGCAGGTGACGCCGATCTCCAGGGCGCGCGTCAGCATGCGCGGGTCTGCCAGGCGGTGATCCAGCACCGGCATGGTGCGTTCGCTCCCCGTGTGCGCCAGCAGGATGAGTCCTGTCTCCGCCATGCGTTCGAGGAAGCGGGTGTAGCGCGGGTTGTTCCAATCGATATTCTGGCAATTCGGCAGGCACTTTAAAATCACCGCGCCAGCCGCGAGGCAGCGCTCCAGTTCCTCCAAGGCATCAAGTCGCGCGGGATGAATCGAAACCGCCGCGAGAAATTCCGGATGACGCTGGGCGAGTCCGAGCACGAAGTCATTCGGGACATAGAACGAGGCCACATCCCTGATCGGGTCACCGTTCTCATGATGCGGCTCGTCCTGCGCGAGAATCACCGCTGCATCGAGCGACGATTCGCGGACGAACGCCAGCAGCCGCTCGGCGTAAAGGCGGTCGAGATCGCCTTGGAGTGCCGAGGCCTTCAAGCCGACTCCCCGGACCATGAACGGCGCGCCATACTTGGTGAGTCCGCGCGGCCGATACCAACAGCCCGTACCGCCGGTGCCGTTCCCGACGACGTGAACGTGGCAGTCGATTTTCAGTTTGGTGCGCGGGTTCATGCGGCCTCGAGCGCGAGCTGCTTGCAGGTTTTGAGATCCATTTTCCCCGTGCCCAGCATCGGAATTTTTTCCACGCGCCGGATAATCTTGGGGACCCACAGCGACGCCATGCCCGCGCCCAGGAGGCGTTCGCGAACTTCTTCCACCGTGACCTCCATGGTCGTCAGCATCACCAATGCCTCCCCTTTGGCCGCATCCGGAACACCCACCACGGCGATGACGGGCCCCTCCTCCGGCACCCATTCGAAGACCTCGATAATCTTATTTTCCACGGTCCCGTGGGGAACCATCTCGCCGCCGATCTTTGAGAAGCGCGACAGCCGGCCTTCGATATAGAGGAAGCCATCCAAGTCGAAGCGGCCGAGATCACCCGTCACAAACCAGCCCTCGCGCAATGCCGCGCGCGTTTTTTCTTCGTCATGGAGATAGCCGCCAAACACATTGGCACCGCGCAACCAGACGACCCCGGTCTCGGTCAGCGCCAGATCGTCGCCTGTGTCCGGATGTTTGATGCGTGCTGCCATCCCGGGGAGCAGGCGTCCCACTGCTCCGGTCTTCTTTCCAATCTGCACCTCGCCAGTCTCCGTGACGATGGGCGGGTTGGGCTGGTTGACGTTGCTGACCGGCGACGTCTCGGTGAGCCCGTAACCCTGGTAAATTTCGAGGTGGAAGGTCTCGAGAAAGGATCGGTAGAGGTCGTCCGGCAACTTCTCGGCGCCCGTGACCATCAGCGCCAGGGTGCGCAGCTCACCCGGCTTCGCTTTTTTCAGGATTGGCCGAACAAAAGTCGGCGCTGCGATCAGAGTCGTCGCCTCCTCCTGGCTGATCGCATCGATGATCTTCCGGGTTTCGAGCGGACTCGGAACGGTGACGACCTTCAGCCCGCGCAGCAGCGGATACCACAGCGTCACGGTGAAGCCGAAGCTGTGGAAGATCGGCAGGCAAGCGAGCATCGTGCACGTGTCTGGCAGGATCGAGAGCGAGGACACCTGGGCGCAGTTGGCGAGGATGTTGCGGTGAGTGAGCACCACACCTTTCGGTTCACCGGAACTTCCGCTGGTAAACAAGAGCCCCGCCTCCGCGCGATCCCCTTCTCGCGAGAGTCCGAGCAAACCCGCCACGAGCTGGTTCGGCAGAATCCAGGCAGCCAGCAGCCACGGCAGCATGGCGCGTTTCCCTCCACTGGCGGCGATTTCCTTGGCAAGATCCCGTGTCTGCTCTGGCCAGGGAAAATTCGGAAGCTTCGCGCGCAACGCATCCGCGGAAATCACCGTGGCGATCCCGCCCAACCGCATACTCGCTTCGAGCGAGGCGCGACCCGCCGTGAAGTTGAGATTCACCGGCACCTTGCCGGCGCAGGTCACCGCGAGATTCGCAATGAAAGAGCCGGCGCCCGGCGGCAGGACGATCCCGATGCGGCCGCTTGGAACCGTGTCCTTCAATCGCCGCGCCAATACGGCCGCTGCGGCGATGAGTTGCGCCGCTGTAACCTCGCGCCGTGCCGCCGTCCGATCGATCACAACCACCCGCCCCGGCGCTTTGGCGAGGGCGCGGACGACCTCCCGGCCAAGATGCCGCCGCAGTCCCGGCCGCTGCTCAAAGGCCTCGGCACCGAGATCGAGCAAAGCGCGTCGCGCCGTTGCACCATTGGCATTCGCCGGGACGATCGGCGCTCCGATCGCCACAAACACGGGTGTGGGCAGCAAACGCGGCGATTTCCAAAGATATTTATTTCCCGCGAACGAGAAGACCGAACCCCACAAGCCATCATGGGCCGCGGGAATCACCGGGACGTTCGCCAGTCGCGCCATGACTTCGAAACCTTTTTTGATCTCCATGAGCTGGCCCGTGCGCGAGATCTGGCCTTCGGGAAACAAGCACACGATCTCGCCCGCCTTCAAAGCTTTGACCGCCAGACGCACCCCCTCGGTTGAATTTTTCGACGTGATGGGAATCACTCCGCTCATGCGAAAAATCCAGTCGAAGAACCAGTGCCGCCCCAGCCCTTTGTAGCCGATGAAGCGCAACGGACGCGGACACGCGAGCTGGAGGACAATCACGTCCACGTACGAAAGATGATTGGCGATCAGCACGGCCCCACCCGTGGCGGGAATGTTTTCGGTGCCGCTCGTCCGCACCCGGTAAAGCAGGCGGGCGATGAGGATCGTGAAGACCTCGATGAAAAACGGGAAGTACGAGCGCCGATGGTAAATGGGGGGCGAGTACATGGTCGTGATTCCGGAATAAGATCAGCCGCGAGAAACGCTCGCGCCTGCCTGCGGTAATTTCCAAGCCGACGCACCGGCCTCAAGGTGTCGCAGGACTTCGAGGCAGTGGTCCATCTTCTTCGCAGCCAGACCACGAATGAGCTGATTGGCGACCGCAAGATAGAGCGGGTGAACCTTGCTCCACAATTCACGACCTGCCGTCGTCAGCGACACCCGGTAAACCCGCCGGTCCTGGGGATCATCGGCGCGTCGCACCCAACCCGCCTTTTCGAGCCGGTCGAGCAAACCGGTGACGTTGGAGCGATCGACCACGAGCAGATCCCCGAGCTGCCGCTGGCTCATGCCCTCGCTGCTGTCGGAGAGAATATTCAGCACGTTGTATTGCGCGCCGGTGAGGCCGTAAGGCCGGAAAAACCGGGCCCCTTCCCGGAGAAAGGCGTCGGCCGTCGCCATCACTGTTTTGGTCAGCTCAAAACCGTAATCCGTTTTCATGCGAGGTCTGTTGTCGCCACACTGATTGATATGTCAATGGTTTATTTTGTCTCTGTTCTCGCGCAGATCCCGCGCGAGGGACTCGAATCCCGGGAAATCGAATTCGAGGCGGCGGGTGTCTTTGGTGTGCCGGGCGATTGCTTTGAGGGCACAATCGATTTCGTGCGGCAGCGTTGGCCGGTCCGTCCCGTAAACGCGCCATTTCAATTCCCGCCGGCTGTACCGCTCGCGCCCCGATTGTTGCCCGGCAATCCAAGCGGTCTCACCGACGGTTTCGTCGCGGCCACATAACAGCCACGCTTCGAGCGCCGGGACCGCGACGCCGATCGCACGCTGGATTCCGGGACGATCCCGCGTGGGCGGGAGCTTTTTGGTGGTCTGACGAAAAACCGCGCGCAACTGACACATCCGGCATTGGGGATGAAAATAATTCGGCGCGTCGTGCGCAGTCGTATGCACGACCGAGTCGTCGGAATCGCATGTGACCACCAGCGTGTCTGCATCCGTGTTGAAATGGAGATGCCGGATCACCGCGGGCAGCAACTGCGCCACATTCGGCCAGCCCCGGGCGCGGAGGCCCGCGTGAATGAATCGCGGCGGCGCTCCCAATACCGCCGTCACGAGGACACGAAGCACCGCTTCATCCGCCGGTGATTCGCTCAGCAACGCGACCTTCATCAGTCCTCGGGCACGCCACCGAGAATGCCACTGAACCACATGTCGCCGAGCGAACCCTCCTGCAGCAATTCCGGCAAGTCGGCGCGGTCCGACAAACGCTCGAAATGCGCCGTGTTTCCGCGTTTTTGCGAGATGACGATTTCTTCCGGGTGATCGCGAAAAAGGTCCAGGAAATAGGGCGACTGCGTCGTGGCGATCACCTGCACCGCGGGCCGCGTTTCGCCCGCCGCCGCCGGATAGCTCAGTCGATACAGCGCATCGCGCACCTCCCGCAACATCCGGGGATGGATGCCCCGATCGATCTCCTCGATGCACAGCACCGTGGGCGGCGCCGGATCGAATGCCAGGGCGAGGACCGCCAGCAGGTAAAGCGTGCCTTGCGAGAGATTCGCTGCCGAAACTTTCCCGCTCCCGTCGGCCAGCGTGAGTTCCAGCTCAAGCGTGTCGTCAGGGCGAGCAGTGAGGACGATGCCCGAAAACTCCGGAAACAGGCGGAGGGTTTCCTTTTCGAGCAGTGCCCAGTCGACGGGTGCGTGGTCGCGACGCCAGGCGAGCACGGCCGCGAGATTCGCTCCGTTGGACGCAAGCGAGCCCCCGCTGGAACGCGACGCCGGGGAAGCCATCGTCGCATGGTCCAGCACAAAACTCCGCATGCGTCCCAGCGCCGTTTTTAGCGCCGGCCAGGATTGGACCGCGGGCGGCGTCACTCGCAGCAAATCACAAACCATTTCCGATCCGCAACCGAGCGTGGCTTCAACCGACTCAAAGGGAGGCTCAAATTTAAAACTTACCTCCGGCAAATCGGCGTTCTTCGAGATTTCCGGAGCGGCAGCAAGCGCCAGTCCCGCCAGCGCGCGGAGTTGCAGCACGGCTTGGATCAAACTCGTTTTACCGCTGCCATTCGGGCCGATCACGAGATTGAAAGGCCCGAGGCGCAGACTCGTCGCCCGCAGCGCTTTGAAATTCCGAAAGGACACCGAAGCGATCACACCAGACCCTGACATGCCTTCCAGAAGCCGCGCAAGACTCGGGAAGTCACCCGCGCCAAAGGCAGCACCCAGCCGGGAATATCCTGAACCCGCGCATTCGCGTCGCAGCTGCCACTAGCGGCCGATGAGGCTGGCCGCGGCTTTCACCAATTCGCGTTTCAGATCGCTGACATCGGGATCCGCCAATGACCCGCCGACGCGCACCGGGAAAGCGAAGGCGACGTAGCCCAAACTATCCTGCGCCTCGCCGAGCAGAGAGGCTCGCTTGACCTGTTCCGCCAGCTTACCCCGGACACCGAGCTGCAAACGCAGATCGAGCGTTTGGGTGAGCAAAGGGACGTCTGCCTGATAAGCGACGGTGCCAGTGCCACCGAGACGGACCTCAGGGGAAATGAGGGTGAAATCTTTCAGCTCCAAGTTCAGCGAAGCATCCCGAACGAGTGAGACGCTGAGTTGGTCGTAAGGGATCTCCGCGAGCGCTGCTGCAATATCCGTGATGCCCTTACCGCGTTTGTTGATATCGGTCCCCAGCTTTTCGGCCTTCTCGGCAATGTCTTTGCCCAGCAGGGAACCGATGCCGGTCACGATTCCAGAAAGAGTCGACGGAGCCGCTTTGATGGCCTCGGCGGTGTCAGAGCGCAGACCACGAAAAATCCCACTCTTACTGATGAGCTGGACGTCTCCCTTGGTGTGCGCGGCGAGCGCAGCGAGATTGGCGCCGGTACCGTTCAGCTGACTCACGACGTGGAACTTCCCTTCGACCGTCGCTGGTTTGCTGGGATAAAACGCCCGGAAGAGCGGCACCGAATCGAAATTGTCCAAGGCGAAGTGCGCCGCGAGCGAGTATGGCTCCATCACCTTCGAATCGAACAACAGACCGCCGCTCAACTTCATCTCGCCACCCTCCCCCATTTCCGCGCGCACGCTCTCGAGCTTCATGGCTCCCGCCTCGATCCGAAGCGTGCCCATCACATCGGCCACCTGAAACTCCTCGGAATAAATGATCCGCTTCAACGCGAGCGTGAGCTTGCCCGTGAGTCCCTGCCACAGGGGCACGGTGTCCCGCGGAGGATTCTTGGCCATCGGGGCCTTGGGCTCGTCCGCAGGGCCAAATGGCGCGGCGAAAATTTTGACGTCATCGATCACGAGCCGTTCGCTGGTCACATGGGCGTCGATCGCGAAGCCCGCCTTCTCGGGCGTGATGGAACCGGTGAGGCTCAGATCGGATTTTCGACCGGCGCGTTCGATTAACACCGGCAGGCTCAGGGAAACTTTCCCGTTCGCTTCGCGGTCCGCGCGAAGATCAGTGGTAATCGTCGGCAGTTTTTCAGGAGACAGCTTCGGATCGACCGCGAGATCTTGCAGCGCAAGTTTGGCCTGGAGTTCCTGCTTCAGGCCGATGCTCGTCGAGAATTCCAGCGCGGCCGTTCCACCGATGAATTGCACGGAGCCAACGGCCGCGGGCTGAGCGAGCGCCGCCGGCAAATTCACCAGGAGTTTTCCCGTCGTCTTGATCGGACGGTCCTTTCCCGCGAGCTGTCCCGCCTTCGCCTCGACCGTCACGAGCGTGGCCGCGCCACTTTTCGCCGTGAAAGAGGAAACCACCGCCTGCCAGCCCTGCGGGGTGTAGTCCGCCGAGGCCGTGAGCGAGAGATCAATCGCGTTGAGCAGCGGCTTGTTTTCCTGCGCGAGCGAAAGCTGGGAAAGCGTGAGAGGACCTTTCGGTCGGAGCACCAAACCCTGCGGACCCGCGCTCGCCACAAATTCCCCCTGCAAATCGCCACCCGTCACCGCGAAGCCCGACAAAAACGGCTGGGCCCAGGCGAGCGGCACTCCCTGAAGCGTAATTCCAAAAAGATCCTGGGCGGGGTTGGCCGTCAGCTCGCGGGTCACCGGATTAAATTCAAACGACTGCAGGGCGCGCAGGCTCGCAATCGGTTTCGACCCTGCCACGTCGGCGCTCAATCGTTCGATCTGCAGCGCTTCGCCTCGACGCGCCAGGGCGAAGATCGCGGCGAGCCGCACGCTCCCGATCGGCGCCAGCTCCGGACGGTAATTCGCCAGTTTGTCCGCGGTGGCATCAATTTTTCCACTACTCCGGATTTCCTGGAAAGCGGCGTCGGTCTCAAAATCCCCTTCCCCGACGACTTCGAACGCCGGTAGAGCCACGCCGAGCAAAAACGGCGCAAGATCCGGGTCACGCAAATTGAGTTTCCAAGTGCCACCGAGCTTTCCGGCAGCCGGTGCCGCCGGCTTTTCCAGCGGAAATCCGGCCTGAAAAATCGCCATCTGCTTTTCGCCGTCCGCAAGCGTGAGGGCGTAGGCCTCGCGGGTGGCTTCGCGCGCAAGCACCAAATCGAGATTCAACTTCACGCCGCGCGGAAATTGTGTGCCGCTGACCGAAGCTTCGGCCTTCGAGCTGATCCGGTTGAAGGAGCGCGGAGTGTCCATCGTTGCGGTCAACGTGCCGTGCAACCCATGAGCACTGATCGGCGCGACTCCCGCCCCCGAATTCGCGGAAAGATCGAAGGTGAAACTTCCCTGCCGACCCGCTCCCAATCCGCCGCCAACCACGACCACTTTAACGCGCGCCGGAGGCTGTCCCTGCATCGACGGCATGATGATTTCCCCCTCGAGCTCCACGCCATCGAGGGAAAGGTCGACGGGAAGTCGAAGCAGCGGAAAGACTCCCCGGAATGCTTCAGTCACGACAACCGGAGGGGCTGAAATCACGGGAGCGGTCGCGGCATGGGCCGAGTTGAGCAACGAGAAATCCCGCAACTGAACGGTCGCGGCCGGTAGTTTCACCGACCCGGTCTTGGCTCGCGTCAGATCGAGCACCCATCCCTTCGCGACCAACCGCGTGATCGTAATTTTATCACGCAGGCCCGCATCGATCAGAGGCAGATTGGCCGTCGCGGAAGGAAGCGTCAGCACGGCGCCCTGTCGCTCAATTCGCGCGTTCCTGATTTCCACTCGCTTCAACCCGGCGGAAACCGACTCGATGGTCCCGCTCAGATCCGGCTGCGCCGCGAGCGCCTTGCGTGTCGCCCAAGTCTGAAAGGCGGACGTGAACGCCACGGTGACTAAGATCGCGAGGAGGCCAATGACCACCCCTAATCCAATCAGCAAAGGACGAACGCGTTTCATGCGCAAAATCAGGTCACTTAAGTTCAGCCAGGTTGCGAATTTATCGACGCACTAAACGGCCAGGCTTTTTGAGTAAGAGCGTGGTCGGAAAGTCGCCGGGATCACGGGGAACGTCACCCCGGCTGACGGAAAGTACGAGACCAGATTTGTGGCTGCTCCGCGAACGGCAGCAAGGGTCCGCCCGCTCAATTGGTCGTGACGAACGCGTCCGACATCCCCATGGCCCGACGGAGTGCGGCGACGGCCACGTTGTAATTATAGTATGCCTGGATTTGGTTCGTACGCGCCGTGGTGAGTTCGACCTGCACTTGAAGCACATCGAGCTGCGTGCTCGTTCCGGCACCGTAACGGGCATTGGCGAGACGAACGGCTTCCTCGGCCTGAGCGACGACCTTCTGCGAAGCATCGGCCAGTTCGGTCGCCTGCTGCCACGATGAAAACGCGCGACGCACTTCCACTTCGGCGGCGAGCTGAGCTTCATTAAACGTGAGCCGGGTCTGCTCAAGCTGTGAACGGGCCTGCGCGACGCGACCCGAAGTCGCCCGGCCATCGAAGATCGACCACTGCGACTGAAGGCCGATAAACAAACCGTCACGGGAATCAAGCAGCCGGTTGGACGGCCCCTTCCGCAGGTCATAGCCACCGACGACCGCGAGGTCCGGGTAGTAATCGGCACGGGCCGCGGTGACGAGTTGCTCCCGGGCCGCGGTGAGTTTTTCCAAACGTTGCAAGTCGGGCCGCGAATTCTGCGCGGCGGTGAAAGCAGACTGCAGATCGAAATTTTCCGGGCTGTAATCGAGCGTGCCGATAAAATCCGGGATTTTCCGAAGGGAATCCTCGCGGTTCGTGGTGAACCCGAGCGCCTGGCGCAGTGACTCAATGGAAAGCCGGTAATCGTTACGCGCCGTGATCAGCGGAACCTTGGCATTCGCGACGGCGACCTCGGCCCGGAGGCGTTCGAAGCTCGAGACGGTCCCGGCTTCGAAGCGATCGTTGGTGGTCTTCAGCTGCTGTTGAAGCAGCTCGAGATTGGATTCCTGCACTTTGATCTGCTCCCGGGAAAGCAACACGTTGTAGAACGAGGTGCGGACTCCAAGCAGCGCATCGTTGATGACTGATTTCAGATCGAGCAACGCCGCTTCACGCGCGAGCCGGGCGCTGCGCACCGAAGACTGAATGCCGCGGCCCGCAAAGAGCGCCTGGCTGGCCGTGATGCTCAGGGCCCAGGCCTGGTCGCTGGCGGGGAGCGACTGCGAGATCGATTTCTCGTTCAGCTGATAGGCCGCAAGGCTCGTCACGTTGGGGAGCTGCCGCGCGCGGACCTCGACCAACACCCCCTCTTGCTGGCGGATGCGTTCGCGCGCCTGACGGATCGCGAAATTGTTTTCGATCGCGAAGCCGATGGCGGTTTTCAGGTCGAGCTGATCGGGCACCGGCTGTTGCGGTGCGGGAGCGGCCTGCAGCGACCCGCAGGTCAGTGCCAAGGTGAGCAACGCGAGTGGAACGAAACGGCGGACGTACTTCATAGGCTTGTGATTTGATGGGCGACGGTGGTGGAGGCAAGGTCGGTCGCGGGAAGAGTCGACGCCGTGACGAAACCATTGCCGCGTTCACGAGCGATCAGCACGTAAAAAGCCGGCACCACGTACAAGGTGAACATGGTTCCGACGGCCATACCGACGACGAGCACCCAACCGATACTGTTGCGAGCGGCAGCGCCCGGACCGGTGACGAAGATGAGCATCAGGTGAC
>JBDSSU010000410.1:0-5820 GCA_039928635.1 Opitutaceae bacterium
CCCAGTTCTCGTCGCGGCCAAAACGCCAGTCCAGTTGGTCTAAAATAAGAGTGCGGCCTCGTGCCACGCGCAGGGCGTTGACTTCAAGAACTGGTGACATTCCGACAAGCTTGGGTGGAGGAGATCCGTCTCGCCAAGCAAATGCCACGGACGCGGCCGAAGAACTTTTGACGTCGCGACGGCAGGTGGCTGATCGCCTCGCTTGCACCGGGCGGGTTAAATTCGGACGCTGCGGTGATGTTGAAAGTCTACACCTACGCCAACTGCGACACCTGCCGCCGGGCCGTGAAATGGTTGCGTGCCCGCGATCTCGGTTTCGAGGAAAGAGCCATCCGCGAAACGCCGCCAAGCCTGACGGAACTCAAGACCATGCTCACGACGCAGAAGGGTGATCTGCGAAAATTGTTCAACACCGCGGGGCGCGACTATCGTGAGTTGAAGTTGGGGGAAAAACTTCCTGCGATGTCACCGGCCAGCGCACTCGGGCTTCTCTCCGGCAACGGTAATTTGGTGAAGCGGCCCTTTTTGCTCGGGGAGGGCGTGGGATTGGTTGGATTCGACGACGCGGTTTGGTCTGACGCCCTGGCTGGAAATGAGCGCCTCGTCCAAAGTCGCCTCGATTGAACTCCGACTCCGGTAGTTGGCGCAGTTGAGGAATTCATCCCAAGTTCGGCTCGCGAGCACGCGGGGCGGCGCGAGTTTGAGTTGAATTTGCACCTGGCGACTGCTCCCCGGCCCGAGCGGGTCGAGGGCGGGGAGGGCGGCGGTGCGGCATTATTTTGCCTCTCATCGGGCTGCTTTTTCTCGCGGCATGCCTTTTCCTGAGCGAACTCATCGCAAAACTCGGATACGGCGCCACCGCTGACCTCGTGCGCGAGAGCCTCACCATTGGCGGTTGGGTGGCGATGTGGCGGCCGTTGGAAATCTATCTCGATGACTGGTGGCCGTTGCGGGATGAGCTGCGGCTCGCCGAACGGCTTGCACGCATGCACGTGCGGCTCATCCTCCCGCAGACCTAGCGATGAATTCCCGTTCCCCTGATCCTTTTCGTGACACTGTCTCCTGGCTCGCCGCGCACGCCCGGTTTCCCGCCAGCCGGCTTCAGCCCAACGCCGAGACGCTGATCTGTTTCGCCGCGGTTGCAGCGGTGGAGGAGGCAGCGCAAAACCAGCGTTACCTGATCAAAAGTCGTGATCCGGCGCAGACTTCGGCCCAGCGGACGCATGCATTGCGGCGGTCGCAGGTCCATTTCAAGTGCGACAACAGCGCGAAAGTTTAGCGCGCCGCACCGTTCGAAAGTAAACCGTAACTTTTGCGGAGCAGCTGGGTTTTAGGAAGACACTCTTCCTATGAAAACCAAAGCCGGCTCTTATTTGCTCACCGCTGTGTTATTCGGCGCGTCGCTTTCGCCCCTGCACGCCAAGATCGAACGCGTGGTGGAAAAAACTTTCGCGGTCCAGCCGGGTGGCACTCTCCACATCCAGACCCAGGGCGGTAACATCCAGGTTCAGCCCTCGACGGACTCACAAGTGAAGGTGATCGCTAAACAGAAAATCAACGCGAACACCGAGGCGGAGGCGGATGAGATTCTGCGAAAGCTGACACTGACCATCGAGCAGGCCGGCAGCGATATTTCCGTCTCCTCGAAGTACGAGCAACGCCCTCTGGGCTTTCGCTGGGGATCCTGGCCGCCGGTTCAGGTGGATTTTATCGTTACGATGCCCGCCTCGTTCACGAGCGATGTGCGAACGTCGGGCGGAAACATTATCCTCGGCGATCTCAGTGGAACCGTTCACGCCCGCACTTCGGGTGGGGATATCAAGATGGGAAAGATCAGCGCGGAAGTGGATGCCTCGACTTCGGGCGGCAACGTGAGCCTCGGTGAAGGAGTGAACGCCGTGAAACTGCACACTTCGGGTGGGAACATCACCGTTGGCCGCGCCGGGGGCGTCACGGAACTCGGCACCTCGGGAGGAAATATTAAAATTGATTCGGTCGAGAACACCTTGCGCGCCTCCACCAGTGGCGGAGACGTCAGCGCCGGGCTGTTTGGATTATCAAAGGGCGATTGCGAGTTGAAGACCTCCGGCGGCAACGTGACCGCGTTCGTGGACAAGGCAGCGGCGTTCAAGCTCGACGCTTCGACGAGTGGAGGTCGCGTGAGCGGCGAAGGCCTGACGATCACGCTCAATCAAGCAGGGCAAAGCCGCAGCCAGCTGAAGGGCGACATCAATGGGGGAGGCCCGCTGCTGAAGCTCCGGTCGAGTGGCGGCGATGTTTCGATCAAGACGCGTTAATTAATATCTTTCCCGAGATACTGCCGGGAGAAACGTGTTCGCCCGCTCAATTACGCGGCCGGTAGAAAACGCGTTCGACGCCATAGTAGACTGCGAGAGTGGCGGCCGCGGACGCGAGGAAGCCCGTGATTAGTTGCAGCGGGTAGTTTTGCCGATGCGTGGTCACCAATAAACTCCAGGTGGCCAGCATGAGCACCGGAGTGTGGACGGCGTAAAGGGCATAGCTGATCCGGCTGAAATACTGCAAAACCGATTTTGTACCGGCGGAAGTTTTCACGAGATTGGCCCTTTCGCGACCGAGCAGCCAAAGAATTCCCAGCGCGCAGACGAGCCCCCAACAGAGTTGGATCACCAGGTTCCGCCCGTGGAAATAAGGAATGAATTTGAGTCCGGTGAACGTGATCCAGGCGAGGGCCGGCCAGAGGCCACGAATGCAGCTTTGAGAAACGACGAAGACATGGGCGGCGTAGGCGCCCAAAAACCAGAAAATCCCGAGCATGAAAACGCTGTTGAACACCCAGTAGGGCGTGGCGACCTCGACCAGCAAAAGCGTTGACAGGTATCCCAGTGAGAAAATGCACCCGAGGGTGCGCCATGCTCCGCGCGAGGCGAATCGGATGAAGAGCGGATAGAGAGCGTACATCAGCATCTCAACCGCGACCGTGTTCAAGATGTAGTTCCCCGCGAAGATTTCTCGCGGGTAAATACCCGCCAGACCGGCAAAACGCACGGCGACGCCCGCGGTGGTGGCCTCCGTGTGGAGCTGAAGCAGCTGGCTGCCTGAAGGGCGCGCCATTTCGACCGCAATCAACGCGAGGCCAAGGAGGCTGGCCGTCCAGTAAACCGGCATGATGCGCCAGAAACGTCGTCGAAAATAATCGGGCC
The DNA here is from genome assembly GCA_039928635.1 of Opitutaceae bacterium. Lineage (GTDB taxonomy): Bacteria > Verrucomicrobiota > Verrucomicrobiia > Opitutales > Opitutaceae > DATAKE01. The sequence continues at coordinate 3,183 of JBDSSU010000410.1, forward strand.
AGTCGAAACCCGCGAAGGCTGCGCGCGCCCGGTTTTCGTACGGATAGTGGATGCAAAATCCACTCAGGACGAAAAAGCAAATGACAGCCGGATGGTGGCCACCGGGAGGCCAGCTCACTTCATGGAGCAAGGCGTAAAGCAGATCGCCACCACGGCGGACGGCGTGTTGCCATCGACCGTCCGGCGCGAAGTTCGACCAGAGGTGCCAGTGGTTCAGAAACACAATCAAGGCACAGGCGCCCCTCAACGCATCCAGCGTCCAAAGTCGGGGCGCAGGCGGCGAATACGGCTGGAGGGCATGCGACACGCGGCAGATGTCAATTGGGTGCCCTTGGCGAGCAAGCGATTTCGAAAATGACATCACGCTGGCCATGAAGGTGACGCGGCGTTGAGTAGGCCCATGGCTTCCGCCGAATACGACGAACTCGTTGCCCTGATCAAAAATGCTCACGTGCTAGGCAGCGTCGGAGATCTCCTCGCCTGGGATGAGCAAGTGAACTTACCTGCCGGAGCGGCGGAGCAACGCGCCCGACAGCAATCAGCGGTCGCCGCCGCCCACCACCTTGCCGGCAGTGACCCTCGGATCGCCCGAGCGTTGGCCGCACCGGAGACATCCGACGAGCGACTGAGTGCCGACGAGCGTACGGTGATCGCGGAGGCGCGGAAGGAGTACGACCGCGCGACGAAATTGCCCGCGGACTTCGTGCGCGAGAAAGCCGCTCAGGGGAGCCGCGGCTATCACGCTTGGGCGAGGGCAAAAGCGGCGGACGATTTCGAAGTTTACGCGCCGGTGCTGGAGAAAAACCTCGAGTTGGCGAAACGCGAGGCGGGTTACCTCGGATGGGCCGGTCGGGAATACGATTACATGATCGATCGCCACGATCCGGGTATGACGGCCGCGTCGATCGGCGTACTTTTCGCAGATTTGAGTGAAGAGCTTGTTCCGCTCGCGCGGGAAATCACCGCGACCGCCGCGAAATCGCCCGCGAAGACGGTTCGGGGTTTGCCGATCGAGGAACAGCGGGTGTTCCTGCGCGAAGTCACCGAGCGTCTCGGCTTCGATTATCTTCGGGGGCGGCTGGACGTTTCACTGCATCCCTTCTGCTCCGGGACCGGGAGCGATGTAAGAATGACGACGCGTTTCAAAGAGGAGGAACCGCTTGATGCGCTCTTTAGTTCAATCCACGAGACGGGCCATGGTTTGTATGAGCAAGGACTGCCCGTCGCCCATCTCGGCACCGCGTTGGGAATGCATGCGGGCATGGCGGTGCACGAATCCCAAAGCCGGCTTTGGGAGAATCAAGTGGCGCGCAGCCGGGGATTTTGGAAACACTTTGAGCCCCGTTTCCGCGCGCTGTTTCCCACGCAGACGGCAGCGATTTCCGAGGATGAACTCTACCGCGCGATCAACGCGGTTGCTCCCACGCTGATCCGCGTCGATGCGGATGAGGTCACTTACAACCTGCATATTATCCTGCGTTTCGAATTGGAGCAGAAACTTTTTTCGGGCGAACTTACCGTGCGTGAGTTGCCGGCGGCCTGGAATGCGGCGGCGCGGAGGCTGCTCGGGCTTGTGCCGCGAAACGATCGCGAAGGCGTGTTACAGGACGTCCACTGGAGCGACGGCTCTTTCGGTTATTTTCCGAGCTACTGTCTGGGCAACATGCTCGCCGCGCAGCTTTGGTATCGGGCGTTGGAACTCCGCCCCGAGTTGGAAAACGAGTTTTCGCAGGGGAATTTTCAATGGCTGCTGAATTGGCTTCGTGAGAACGTCCATGAACAAGGACGACGCTTCGATCTCTTGCATCTGACGCGGCGCATTACGGGCGAGGAATTGTCGCCTACCCCTCTCGTGCGCTACCTCCGGGAACGCTACTTCGCATGAAAGTCTCAATCGATTGGCATTAACGGACACCTTTTCGAAATCCACCGGTCTGTAGCCGCGTTAAGCAGTGTCTCTATGCATCCATCAACCCACGCTCCGAACCCAATCACGATGAAAACCCTCAATGCAGTCAGTCTTCTCGCGTTAGTCTCGACCTTCACGGTGCTCCCGTTCGCAGGTGCAGCCCAAGGAGGCGGTGGTGGGGGAAATAGTGGAGGCGGTGGAGGACCTTCGCGAGGCGGTGGCGCCGGCGCAGGCGGGATCGGAGGTGGCAACGGAGCTTCCAATCGCCCGGCGGTGCCCGATCGCCCAGCAGACCGCATCGCTCCAGCCGAGCGTCCCGACAAAGCAGATAGATCCGCTTCCCAGCCGGCGCAACAGCTCGCCCACTCGATGCAGGAGATTAATCAAACGGCGTTCGCGCAGCGCCGCCAGCTGCTCGATTCGGTGGATATGAAACTGGAATCCAGCCGCGACGCCCTGAAGAAGATTCAAACTGACGCGAAGGTTTCCCGGGCGGACGCTCGCGCTGAGTTCAAAACGGCATTGGACGCGGTGAAGGCGCGGGAAACTGAACTCGGCTCCGCTGCAAAAGCCGCCCGTAACGCGAACGAAGCCGGTTGGGAAACGAACCGGTCTGCTTTGGCAAAAGCTCATCAAGCGCATCTCGACGCCTTGGCGCGCCTCGACTCCGTGGTTCGTCCGCCAAAGATCTAACGAGTAAACTATGGTGGCCGCTTCGAAGCGGCGACC
>JBDSSU010000411.1:0-6280 GCA_039928635.1 Opitutaceae bacterium
CCGGCCAGCCGGTTTCCTCGCAACAGGCGTCAATCGTGATCCCCGGAAACTCGTGCCAGATCGCGGGCAACATTTCCCGCACCACCATTCGCGTGTGGTTCGCCACGTCTCCCTCAAGGCTGTGACCGAGCAACGCGGTCGGGACCACGGTGCCGGGCCATTCCTGGGCGGCGCGCTGGATCGCGTGCAGCATTTTCAACTCCGCTTCGGTCGTGAGGCCATAGCCGCTTTTTACTTCAACGGTCGTCGTGCCGTTCCGCAGCATGAGGTCGAGCCGCGTGCGAAGGCCGGCGGCGAGTTGCTTTCTCGTCGCTTCGCGCACCGCCCGGATCGTCGCATGAATCCCTCCGCCTTTTTTCGCGACCTCCGCCGGCGTCATGCCGCCGAGCTGCTGCTCCCACTCATCGAGCCGGTCGCCGGCCCAGCACGCGTGAGTGTGGCAGTCGACAAATCCAGGCATCAGCACGCGTCCGTCCGCTTCGATCGATTCCGTGTCCGGCGGAAGCGGAAGATCCTGCCCCACTGCCGCAATCTTGCCGTCCTGCACCCAAACATCACCCCGCACGATGACGCCCAACTCGCGCAAGGCAGGACCGCGACGCGCGCGATTCGCGGTCATAACGGCTGCTCCGGTTTTCGGCGGCACCAAGGTGAGGACGCGCGCGTGGCGGATCAGAAGGCTCATGGGTCAGGACAAGGGGCCCGCAAGTGACGCCGGGAGCAAAGCGTTTCCGTGCGCACGAAAACGGATGGCGCCCCGCGGTGTAGGCGTGTTTCAGAGCCGGTGCGTCGCCGCCGGGCCGGGGGGATTTTTCCAACAGCGGGAACAACCCGCCGCAAAAGGCCACCATAGCGCGAACCCTCATCTAATATCATGATTAACAAAATCCTATCCCCCCGTTTCCTCTCCCTCGCGGCTCTCGCCGCCGCCGTCGCCGTTTCCGGCTGTGCCAAGAAGGAGCGCGTTGACGCCAGCACGACCGCCCAGGGCATGTACAACGACACCAAGAATGCCATGGCCAATGCCTGGGGCGACGTGAAGGACTACACCTTCGAAAAGAAAAGTGACTTCGAGAAGAGCGCCAAATCGATGTCGGCCTCGATGGAAGCCCAGTTGAGCGCAGTCCGCGCCAATTATTCCGAAGCCAAAGCCAGCGCCAGCCGCAAAGCCGCGATGGCGGAGCTGAAGAGCTCCGAAGCGGACTACAAAGACAAAGTGGACGCCCTCGGTAAAGCGACCGCCGCTACCTGGGACAGCGCGAAGCAGAACGTCGTCGCCGCCTGGGACAAGTTGCAGGCCTCCTATCTAAAAGCCCGCGCCGAGTAATCGCCGCGCTGATTCCCGCCTCCTGCCCGGCATTTCTCCGGGCGGGATGGCTCCCTGCGCTCCTTGAACCGCTTCATCATGCCAAAGACTGGGCCCATTACCCGCAAAGAAATGATCCGGCTCCTCAACGAGGATCTCGCGCGCGAATACCAAGCGATCATCGCGTACATCGTTTACAGCCAGACGATGAAGGGCGCGAAATTTCAGCACATCGCCGCCGAGTTGAAAAAGCACGCGACGGAGGAACTGGATCACGCGCTGCAAATCGCGAAGCAGATCGACTATTTTAACGGCACGCCCGTCACCGTTCCGAAGGAAGTGAAGACGTCGGACAAACCGGAAGACATGCTCCGCTTCGATCTCGAGAACGAGCGCGTGACGATCATCAACTACCGGCAGCGCATTCGTCAGGCGGAGGCGATGGGCGAGTTCGCGTTAAGCGAAACGCTGCGCGAAATCATCGTGCAGGAGCAGGAGCATCTGACGGACCTCGCCGAGGCCCTCGGAATCGAAACTCCCACGATCAGCGAATAATAAACCTTTTTCTCCGGCTGCGAGGCTGGACGAAACGAGGTGAAAAACAGGCCGCGAGGAATGCCCCATGAGGGGCGTGTCCTCCCGGTTTTTTTCGTTCCCAAGGCAACGCGAACAGCGGAGCGTCCCCCGGGTGATTAAGCGGCGAGGGCATGGCAGTAATTGGCGAGTTGGCGATCCGTGATCTCGGCATTGCGCTGCAGCGCGAAGATCGAGCGCGGTTCCCACAGCAGCGTGCGCAGCGGCTCGAGAAAACGTTTTGGCAGATCCGGCTCCACGACCTTGCGCAGGATGTTCAGCGTCTGCCGCGAGGCCGGCAGCCCGAGCCACTCCAGGACCCCAAACACGCCGCTGCGCTCGTGCACCGCGTTGATCTCGCTCCACCGCGGGACCGTGGTGCCGCGCAGGCCGACATGGGACGAGATAAACGAGGTGAGCGCGGGCACCTCGGTGAGCTCCGCGACGAGGGCAGGGCAGTGCGCCGCCACCTGTAGTGCCTCCATCCGTGCAAAGGCGAACCCGCCAATAAACTCCCGCACCTCCTGCGGAACGAATTCGAGATACGGACGCCATGCTTTCGGGCCGAGCGCTTGCGCCGCCGAGGCCAGCACTTCTTCGGCCGGCGGGGTTGTGATCCAATCGTCGCCGTAGAGCCGTTCGAAACGGACTTCCGGCCAGGCAGTAACCCGATAGGTGACGCCGATGTGCGACCAACTGAGGGCGAGGGGGACGAAGCACTTTTTCGATCTGAGAGGGGAGTTCATGGACGCAACAATAGCGCAGGGGGTGGGACATTGGCTGGCCCAGCCTAAAAATCCCTGTGGGGTTTCGACGATTCTCCGTTCTTCCCACCAATCCATTTGAACAAGAGGCAACAGAGGGCACAGAGAAGAAGGCTTTTCTCCGTTCGCTCTGTTTCCTCCTGTAAAATTGTTCGGCGCTGGGCTTCGCTCGTCTGACGCGTCGTTCGCAAATGCCATGACTTCACCCGCGCAGCTTTCCCGTCCACCGCTCGAGCGCATGCTGCGCATCCACGATGAACTGCGCCGCGGGTCCCTCGTGAACTGCACGAAGCTCATGAAGGCCCTGGAGGTTTCGCGGAAGACGGTCGTGCGCGATATCGCCTTCATGCGGGACCGGCTCGATCTGCCCATCGAGTTCGATGTTCAGATCCAGGCCTATCGCTACACGCATCCGGTAAACGCGTTTCCCACCGTGCATGTGACCGAGGGGGAGTTACTCGCGCTGCTCGTCGCCCAGCGCGCACTCGAGCAGTATCGTGGCACGCCGTTTCACCGGCAGCTCGAAGTGGCGTTCGAGAAACTCGCGGGCGGATTGCGCGACCGGATTTCTTTTTCGCCCGCCGATGAGTTGCGCGCCGTTTCCTTTAAAAATATCGGGCTGGGGAAAACGGATCTGACGGTGTTCAACGCCTTGAGTCGCGCCGTGCTGCGCCAGGAGGAGCTCGCCTTTGCCTATCAAAAACCGGGCGACCCCAAACGGTCTGCTCGGCGGGTGCATCCCTACCATTTGGCGAACCGCGAGAATTCCTGGTATCTGATCGGCTTCGATCTCGAGCGGAAGGCGCTGCGGACTTTTGCTGTCCCACGGATCGCCGACGTCGTCGTTACGAAAGAGACCTTTATCCGGCCGCTCGATTTTTCCCCGGAGAAATTCTTCGCGAATGCGCTCGGTGTGCTCGGTGGCGAGGGAAACTACCAAGTCGTGATTCGCTTCACCGCGTCCGTTGCGGAGCGCGTGCGCGAGCGGGAGTGGCATGACTCTCAAGCCATGCGTGAACTGCCCGAGGGCGGGCTCGAATTGAAGCTGAACCTTGGCGCGCTGGTCGAAGTTGAGCAATGGGTGCTCGGCTGGGGCGCGGCCGCGGAAGTGGTGGGGCCGCGGGAACTGCGGGACCGCGTGCGGAAAACCGTCGCGGCACTCGGAAAAATTTACGACATATAGCGGATCGAATCGGGAACTCCGAGATGTAGGCGGGGGGCCCTCACCCGCGGGCGATCGGTTACGACCGCAAGTTCAGCGGGGTGAGGGCGCCCCGCCCACATCCGCTCAACGCTCGTCTGGGTGGAGAAATTATTTTGTCCGGTTTTCGTTTCGGTGCCTGCTATACGTTAACAACACCATGACTGAGGATGCCGAACTGCTCCGTCGTTACGCTCAGGATTACTCGCAGGCAGCTTTCGCCGAGTTGGTGCAGCGCCGCATCGATCTGGTTTACGCCGTGGCCCTGCGTCAGGTCGGCGGCGACACGCACCTGGCCGAGGATGTGACGCAGTTGGTGTTCGCCGACCTGGCGCGCAAAGCGAACGAACTTTCGAGCCGGGTGGTGCTGAGCGGCTGGCTTTACCGCAGCGCCCAGTTCGCGGCGATCGATGCGGTGCGATCGCAACGGCGGCGGCGCGAGCGGGAACAGGAGGCGTTTATCATGAATGAAACGAGATCAACTCCCGACGGAAGCATCGATGGTGAGAAGCTGCGGCCGGTCCTTGACCAAGTGCTGGGCGAGCTGGATGAGGATGACCGCGACGCCGTCGCGCTGCGTTTTTTTGAACAACGCTCCTTTGCCGACGTGGCGCGGGGGCTGCAGGTCTCCGAAGACACTGCCCGGAAGCGGGTGGCACGAGCGCTCGATAAGCTGCATGGCTTGCTGGCACGGCGTGGACTGAAATCGACCACGGCCGCCGTTGGTCTCGCACTCGCGAATCAATCCGGCGTCGCGGCCCCGGTCGGACTCGCAAACGCGATCACCGGCGCTGCATTCGGGAATCCGACATTGTTCGCCGGAGCGACTGCCGGAGCCGTGGGCGGCGCGCTTGGGTTTATGAGTGCGACGAAGTTTGCCGCGGTGGCGATCGTTCTCGCTGCGCTCTCGGTCGGATTCACCTCCAAGCATCCCAGGGCCACGCAGGTCACGCGCGGGGAAATCGCGACGATGGTGATGCAGAGGGATGATTTACAGCGTCGGCTTAAATCAGCGGAGGTGCGGCTCACCTCGGCGGAAGAACGGACCCGGCTTGCTGATGCGGAAAACGGAAAGTTGCTAAAGGAGATTCGGGAGATGTCACCGGGAACTACTCCGCCTCCTTCGGGCGGGGCGGGCGGTGTGGCCTTCGTCATCGACACCTCGGGTTCAATGCGTGACTTCACGACCGGAAAACTTTGGCCCGTGGTGTCCGCCTCGATAGGCAGTACACTTTCTGCTTTTCCCGACGTGCGCTACTTCATCGTCTTCGACGCCGATGGGCGGAGTATCCTCGGTGGGGAGGGTCAGTGGCTTTCGCGGACGCCGGAAGCATTGCGTCAAGTGGAGCAGGCGGTAGCCAATTACCAGACGTTCAGTGAGTCGAATCCGGTGCCGGCTATCAGCAATGTGCTGCGCGTTCTGCCGTCGCAGCGAAAGGAAGGCGGGCTGCTGCACATCTGCGTCATTGGCGACGAATTTTCGAGTGATCCTGAATCGGTTTTGCGCCGTTTGAACGACCTGAACCCCGCCGACTCCGAGGGAAACCGTCGCGCCACGATCAGCGCGATTCAGCTTCCAACCACGGTCAGTCCCGATGGCAAAATGGGGAATACCGGTTTGAAATTTCAAGCTCTCATGACCGAAGCGGCAAAAGCCCACGGCGGTTCGTTTTCGCTTTTGCCGACAAGCGCGCTGCAATGAACTTTGGCCTCACGATTCCCAACCTGGTGCGTCTGACGAGAGTACCTCTATGGACGCGCGAAAACTAGCTGCCGGATTAGCGAGCGCTGCCTTGATCGTGGCGCTGGCGATCGCTGTGCGCCGGGTAAGCGAACAGCGATCGGCAGCGGCAGAACTGGCCGTTGCGCGGCAAGAACGCGGCACATTAAACACGCCGGTTGCGGAACTCGAAAAGAAGGTCAAAGACGCCGAGCGTTCCGCCGCGGAGGCCGAACAGGATCGGCGGGACCTCGCGAAGGCCTTGGCAACGCTGCGTGCGGATCAAGCCGCAGCTATCGCGGCGGGCCGGCCACCCGCCTCGATCCCTTCGACGGCCCCAGTCGTCGCCGAGAAGCTTTCGGGGCCTGAGGCGGAGGCGGCGCGGGAGGAGCAATACCGGTTAGCGCAGGAACGCATGTACGCGCAGGCGACGGCGAAACAGCGCAAAGAGGAAGCCACGCGGCGCGGGGAGTTTGCAATCTCGTTGCTGCCGCTGGATCCAATTGAAAAATTCACGCGCCGGATCGAGATGGCTGAAACGCATGCGGCGCAAGCGGAGTTTCAGTTGGGCATCAGAGTCTACAATGAAGCGATCGCAGAAAAGCCCGCTGATTTGCCCATCCCAGAATCGGCGAAAACATTACACGCGACGCTGCGCGAACAGAATGTTCCGGTGAATGTCACGCTGTTGTCCGATGGAGAAACTTTCGTTTTGA
>JBDSSU010000412.1:0-3452 GCA_039928635.1 Opitutaceae bacterium
ATGCAGCGCCCGTCTCATCCTCGACAGGGATATCAAAGTGCAGGACATCCTCGCGGCATCCCAACTTCGTGTACAAGGCGATGGCGGGCTCGTCTTCAACGCCGGTGTCGGCCTGAACGAAGATCACATAGGCACGGCGCCGTACTGCAATGTTCTTCAGTTCCTGAATCAAGGCGGTGGCCACCCCCTGGCGCCGGTGTGTCGACGCGACAGCCAGATCGTAGATGTAGATCTCGCTGCGCTCCTGCTCGAACTTCCTGAGTTCGTAGGCCGCGATGCCGCCGACAACTTCACCACTCGACACCGCGGCCAATGCGATGAAGGAATCACCGCCGAGCAACCCCCGGAAGTAGTCCGAAGTGGGGCGCCTCTCGGAATAGGTGGGCACATCGTTGAACGCTTCGCCGAACGTGGTCAGCAGTGCATTCATGAGCCCGACATCATCTGGCTTGAGTTGACAAATCGCTACCGACATTGACCGCTCCTGAGCTGCCTAACGGATCTTAGCTAACCGAAGAGTTAGGCAGCGGCTGCTTGCGACATGGTCGATCGACGAATCACCCGAAGAAACATCCATATTCGTCTTCGTCCACCAAGGTCAGAAAGGCCTGAAGTGTGCTCACCTCCGGCGTAGGACCGTATTTATGCCATTTCAGATCCGCCCGTTGCCAGTAGACGAGCCACGCATCACGCGACTTCAGGTACCGAGCTTTCGCGACCGCTTCCTCGATTCTGCGGGCCGGGTTGTTCCACTGAGGCCTGATCTCAAAGATTTCGACGCTCCGGCCGTCAAAACGGAAGCTGAGGTCAACCTGGGCGCGGAGGTGAACCGGTGGCCGACGCTTCGCAACGAAAGCCGCGACAGGCGCCTCACGCAACCTGGTTGAGCGGCGTGGCCGGCGACGCGGAATGGTAACGCACTTGGAACCCAGCAAACCAGAGGGCCACGCCCGCCGCAACCGATAGCTGGCTCGCTGGCCGCTTAAACCGCCACTCGCTCTACAAATGAGTGAGGCAGAGGCACTGATTCGCCGTTCTCGCGAAGACTTTCGATATGGAGTTCGATGGCTTCGCGAATGAGATCCATGGCTTCGTCGCGGCTCTCGCCCACTGCTACGCAACCAGGGAGGTCCGGCACATAGGCACCAAATGAGGTTTCACCCTGCTCAACGATCACCACGTATTCCATATGGCCCATCCTACGACTTCTTCAACCCCGCCTGCTTCCAAATGCTTCCGAGTGTGCCAGGAGGAACGTCCACACTGGGTCTGCCTCCGACGGTCACTGTTCCTGTCTTCGATGGATGACGGAACTGTCTGTGACTGCCCCGCGTTCGAACAAGTTGCCAGCCGTCCGCATCGAGAGTGGCGATCACCTCACGCACCTTCACCAAGGCGAGTATGCCGAATCGAGGAGAGCTCGTGCAGCCTGCAGTCGCGCGCGCGGCAGGCTAACACCTGAGTTGAGCCGCGCCGCGCAGTGGCGTCGGCTACCGAATAGTCAGACCATGCCAGTCAGGGCACCTAAGGCAATGGCCCAATCTTAGAAAGCCATGACTCTTTGCCACGCACGGCTGCCAAGAGAAGATTCACTCCAAGTGCGAGGATCGAGAGCGCTCCAATGACCTGAAGTGCTCCAGCACGTTGTCCGAACAGCAGATAGAAAGATGAGCCGAGTAGCGTCAGCGCAAAGAGCACGCTTAACGTCCGATAGACAGGACCAGCATAGGACGGCTTCTGCTCTCGTTCGTTCATGCGTGGTCTACAAGATTCAAACTTCAGAGGCACGGGCCCGCACGCCGCATGGTATCGCAGCCGCGAGGCAGCAGTTTGCGGGACCCCTGGCCGCTGCAAGCGCTTGTCGGACGTGCCCTACCAGCACCGCATTCGCTTCAGCCTCACGTCAGCCGTGCTGTGAAATGACCGCTCGTCGTCCCAGGGCGTCATTGTTCCTCGAAGGTCGCCTGCGTGGGCCTGCTGCAGTTCAAATCGACCGCGAAGACCCGCAAAGCCGCCGCTCCACGTTATTTCGATCGCTCGCGCCGACACAACGCGCCAGCCGCGAAACAAACTAAACCGCTCTTCAGCAGGACTGTGCGGTTCCAAACGAAGCCAACCCTTCGGCGAACCTGGCGCTTGCCTTGTTACGAGTCGAAACTCCGGCAAAGGAAGGATCTCGGACCGTCCATCCGCGAGCTGAGGAATCCACTGACCGACTTCCATTCGGTAGCAACCAGCAAAATCCCGCGCTCTTTGCGCACTCGGATCCTGCGCGGTTCCACCGGTGGAGCATCCAAGCAGCACGGCAGTAGCGAAGATCGCGAAATGGCGAAGCATCCGTGGCGCCCAGCGGATCTGGGCTTCAGCGGCGTGGCCCGCAACGCGGAATGGTAAGGCAATTGCCATACAGTTGCGAAGCGGTTTCGCGTCCGCTGAAAACGCCAGGCGGTGGCGCGCTTCACGGAGAACGCTACCCTCATTACAGCGGACGGACGCAGCGAGCGGCAGATGCATCATCCGATGACTTTTGCAAAGCGGATCTCAAACCCTGCCGGATCTCGCACCGTGAAATCGCGCAGCCCATACGGCCGATCGCCGATGGGGCTTCCCACCGGAAGTCGAAGGTGTTTGACGCGCTCCCAGATCGCATCGACATCGGCTACGACGATGCGCACGTTCGTCCAGCGCGGAGCGGTTGTGGCGTTGTCGTTCTGCGCGATGAACAGAAAGGTACTTTCCCAGCGGAGCGTCACGAACGTTGGTGTTTCGCGTTCCACTGTGAATCCGAGAGTCCGATAGAAGTCGAGCGCGGCCTCGAGCTCAGGAACGACCACCTCCACCACACTTTGCGCGGTTAGCTCACTCGGAGAGCCAATGATCTGCATGAGGCGATTCTCCACCAACGTTCGTGAACCACCTAACGGACCCTGCGCGGACCTGCACGAGAACGATTGTACCGCTTGCGGCCCGTGCGAGCCTGGCCGAAAAAGAAAGTTGCACGTCGCGTGTTACGCGGAGCCCGCCGTAACTTGTTCGCGCTGTGTCGCGTATCAGGTTCATGCAAACACTGCTGGTCATCATCCGTGCGTTCGCTATCTGTGCGTTCGTTGCCACTGCTGCTTCTGGCGATACGCTTTCCGATGTCAAGGCTGCGGTAGGACGCCTGAGTGCCAGGCAGCCGGTTCGGGCGACATTCACGACAGAGCAGCTCGTAAAGTCCGCCGGCCGATTCGCCAGCGGCAACACCGCCCGCAACGTTTCAGCGGACCTGACTCACGACGAGAACGGACTGGCCATCGCCATTCCGCAGGCGCTGATCGAGAAGGTCTCCAGGTCGCGACGGGCCGGAGATGCTTCAGCGATTCATCTCATCGGCGCCATCCGCTCGATCGTGATCGTGGAGGCGATCGACTTCCGCGACCCGTTCCTCGATCTCCTCGAGGGCGCCAAAG
>JBDSSU010000413.1:0-5275 GCA_039928635.1 Opitutaceae bacterium
TACCAACCCTATGAGCAGCGAAATTCTTTCCGTCTTGGAATACATGGAGAAGGAAAAGGGCATTCCGCGCTCCGACATGATCGCCACGATCACGAATGCGTTGAAGACGGCCGCGCAGAAGGGCGTGAATTCAGGGCAGGAGCTCAAGATCGATATCAATCCAAAGAATGGCCAGCTTCGGGCCTGGGCGGTGATGAAAGTCGTGGATTCGATCAGTAATCCCAAAACCGAGATCCACCTTGAAAAGGCACAGGCGGTGAAGCCGGGTTCCGTGATCGGTGAGATGATCGACAAGGAAGTTGATCCTTCGACGCTCGGCCGAATCGCGGCTCAGACCGCGCGCCAGGCCGTCATGCAACGTCTCCGTCAGTTCGAGAAGGACCGGATCTACGACGACTTTAAGGATCAGGTGGGCAACATTGTCACCGGCACCGTACGCCGGAAAGAGCGCAATGATCTCTTTATCGACCTCGGCAAAGCAGAGGCGGTCATGCCGATGAAGGAGCAGGTTCCCGGCGAGGAATATCAGCCCGGCGAGCGCATCCGTTGTATTTTGATGGAGATTCAGAGCACGCCGCGGGGTCCGGAAATCATCCTGAGCCGCGCGAGCCCTCGTTTTGTCCGCCGTTTGTTCGAGCTTGAGGTAACGGAGATCGCTGACGGAACAGTAAAGATCGAAGCTTTCGCCCGGGAGCCGGGTTACCGCACGAAAATCGCCGTGACCAGCAGCGACCAAAAGGTTGATCCGGTCGGTGCCTGTGTCGGGGCCCGCGGTGCACGGGTGAAAACCATCGTGCGCGAGCTCAACGGTGAGAAGATCGACATCATCAAATTCTATTCGAACCCGCGCGACATGATCATCGAGGCGATGAAGCCAGCGGTGCCCCGCGAGATCGTGCTCGATGAAAAGAGCCATCGCATCCTGCTCAAAGTGGCGACCGACGACCTCGCCATCGCCATCGGACGAAAGGGTCAGAACGCGCGGCTCACTTCTCGTTTGATTGGCTGGCGCCTCGACATCGAGGAATTCAAGGCGGTCGGCGACGATCCGCGGGGGAACGCCATCGCCTCCCTCGTTAAAGCGTTCAGTCTCGACGCCGTCATCGCAGGCCGGCTGGTGGATATGGGCATCAATTCACCGGCGGCCTTTGAAGGCGTCGGCCCTGACGATCTTTCCGAAGCGGGTTTCACCCCGGAAGAAGCGGCCGACATTATCGGCCGCGTTAGCAAAAAATAACTTTTCGTTTTCTCCCTTACCGACTGCATGAGTATTCGCATCCACAAACTGGCCGAGGAACTGGGCCTGGATAACAAGGAAATGATGACGCTTCTCAAGGAGCGGAAAATCATTGCCGCGGATGTGAAGTCGGTGTCGAGCACAGTGGATAACATTAACGCGTCGGTGCTTCGCGAGGAATTCGCCGCCAAGGTCAAACCGGCCGCGGCTGATGTTTCGACTCCGGCATCCCCGCCGGTGTTGGAAAAAGCTGCTTCCCCGCAGCCTCCGCCTCCCGCCGAAGTGGCGACGGGTCCGTCAAAAGTAGTTATTCCTTCGAATGTTTTCGTTAAGTCCAAACAAGATGTGGACCGGGAGAAGGAAGTGGTAGCGGCCGCCAAAGCGGCCGCCGCGAAGCACAGCACTCCTTCCGCACCGGCCCTTCCTCCCAGACCGGTTACGGTAAGTGCGAGTTCATCGCCGGCACCCTTTCCCCCGCGTCCAGTTTCAGCTCCGCCGCCGGCGCCTCGTTTCTCATCGCCATCGCCACCACCACCGCCCGTCGCGAAACCTCCTGTGGTCTTGGCTCCCGCCGTCGTTTCTCGACCGGCCAGCACGCCGTCACAGCCGCCCTTTACGCCTCCTCCCGTTGCCAAGGCACCGGTATCACCACCGTCACCACCGTCACTGCCGCCGCGCACGGGAACGACGGCTCCGATGCCGCTACCCGTGTCGGGGACGCCCGCAGCCGTGGCCGCTCCGCCAAGTGCGACCCCAGGTACTCCGGCTCCGGTGGCCGCGTCCGGTGAGCTCAAGCTCATCCATATCAAACCGCCGATCGTGGTTCGCGACTTCGCGGTGGCCCTTGGGCTGAAGCCTTTCAAGCTGATCTCAGAGCTTAACCAACTCGTGGGGTTCGCGTCGATGAACTCGAACATCGACGAGGCGGTGGCGCAAAAGGTGGCGGAAAAGTACGGCTATATTCTGGAGATCAAGCATCGCGGTGATCCGGCCGTGCAACAGGCGCAGAAGGATAAAAAAGAAAAACAACCGGTCGCCGAAGACGAAACCAAGTTCCTCGTCCCCCGTCCCCCGGTCGTCTGTATCCTCGGTCACGTTGACCACGGTAAAACCTCGCTGCTGGATGCGATTCGGAAAGCCAACGTCGCGGCGGGTGAGGCCGGTGGCATTACGCAGCATATCGGAGCGTATCAGATCGAATTCCAGGAACGTAAAATCACGTTTCTCGACACTCCTGGTCACGCGGCGTTTTCGAAAATGCGCGCCCGGGGCGCGAACGTCACCGACATCGCGGTGCTCGTGGTCGCGGCGGATGACGGTTTCATGCCGCAAACCGATGAGGCGTTGAAGCATGCTCAGGATGCTAAAGTCACGCTGCTCGTCGCGATCAACAAGATCGACGTGAAGGGCGCGAACATCGAACAGGTGAAGGCCCAGATGCAGCAGCGGAATATTCCGCCGGTGGACTGGGGTGGGGAGGTTGAAGTTGTTCCGGTGTCCGCCCTCAAAGGCACCGGAATCGACGAGCTCCTCGAGATGATTCAGCTCCAAGCTGACGTGCTGGAGCTAAAGGCGAACCCGAAGGCGGAGGCCAGCGGCATCATTGTTGAGTCGGAGATCGATTTCGGTCGCGGCCCGCTCGCGACCGTCATCGTGCAGCGCGGCACGCTTCGGGTGGGGGACGCGATTGTGTGCGGACCCAATTATGCCAAGGTGCGTGCGATGTTCGACGACAAGGGCGAAGGCATCAAGGAAGCCCCGCCCGGCACTCCGGTCCGCGTGATCGGCTGGTCGGGTACGCCGGACAGCGGCGCCTCGTTTAAGGCCGTGAAGAACGCCCGCGAAGCCGAGAAGATCGCCGAAGAAGAGCAGTTCCGCCTGAAGCAGGTTGTGACCACAGCGGCCGCGACGCCGAAAGAAGTTTCAGTTGAGCAACTCTTCGCGAACATCGCGGCCACTCAGGCGAAAGTCCTCAAACTCATCATCAAGACGGATGTGTTCGGCTCCGCGGAGGCGATTCGTTCTGTGCTCGAGGGAATCAAGAGCACGAAGGTCTCACTGGAGATCGTCGGCATCGAAGTCGGCATCGTGACCAAGAACGACGTGCTGATGGCGAGCGCGGCCGGTTCGGTCATCATCGGTTTCCACACCAAACTCGAAAACGGAGTCACTTCACTCGCCAAGCACCACGCGGTGCGCGTCGAAACCTACGAGATCATCTACGAACTCGGAGACAAGGTGCGCGAGATGATGGCGGACTTGCTCGATCCGGATCTGAAGGAAACCAAGACGGGTGCCGCCGAGGTCCGGCAGGTTTTCCCGTTGGCCAAAGGCTTCGTGGCGGGCTGTCTCGTCACCGAAGGCAAGATCACCCGCAACGCCTCGGCCCGCCTTCGTCGCGGACGCGAGATTGTCCACGAGGGAAAGATTCAAACGCTCAAGCGTTTCAAAGACGATGCGAACGAGGTCCGCGCGGGTCTGGAGTGCGGCATCAAGCTGGATGATTTCAACGGCTATCAGCCTGGTGATTCGATCGAGTGCTTTGAGGTGCAAAAGGTCAGGGCGGCGCTGTAATCCGGGTTGCGAATCGGCGAATCCGGGTAGCTTCTGGATTTCCGTTCTCTAATTTCGATCTTCCGATGAGCACCCGCATGATCCGCGTGAACGAGCTTGTGCAACGCGAGCTCAGTGCGATCCTGCGCAAAAATTACCAGAGCGAAGCCGTCGCGATCACGATCACGCAAGTGCGGGTCTCGCCCGACCTCCACGATGCACGCGTCTTCATTTCAGTCGTCGGGGGTGACGAGGTGGCAGAGCAAAAACTCCGCTGGCTGCGCACCAAGGCGACGGAAATCCGGCAGGAAATCGGACGACGCATCGTGCTGAAGTTTCTCCCCAAATTCGAATACCGCATCGACGAGTCCACGGCGCATAGCGTTCGCATGCTGCAGTTGCTGGACGAAATCGCGCCTGCCGCCGAACCCGACCCCAAGCCCTCCGAATAATCCGCGTGGAGAAATTCTATCCAGCTTTCTCCGTGGAATTCGCCCGGCTGCTCATCACGCTCCGCGGCCGGAGGGTCGCCGTCATCGGCCACGCGCGACCTGACGGCGATTGCATCGGTTCCCAAGTCGCGCTGGCGCGAGTACTGGCGACGCTCGGTCATGAGGTGGCGTGTGTAAACGCCGACGCGGTTCCGCGGCGGCTGCAGTTCCTCGTGAAGGGCATGAAGTTTTTGCGGACGGAGGAAGCGATGCGACTGCCGGACGACTGGGCGGCCGTGTTCGTCGATTGTGCCGACCACGCGCGCGCGGGCGACCCGTTGAAAGCACGCTTTGCGCAGCCGGTCGCAGCCGTGGATCATCACCTCTCCAATCTCGGTTATGCCCAGGTAAACCTCGTCGATAGCGCCTCCGCCGCGACATGCGAAATCCTCGCCGGCGTTTTTTTCGACAACGCCCTCACGGTTGATGCTCAAACCGCGCAAGCGCTCTACACCGGGCTCCTCACCGACACCGGCCAGTTTCGTTTTCACTCGACCTCACGGCGGTGCTTTCTCCTCGCCGGCGAACTCGTGGCGCGCGGAGCTGATCCGACGGAAGCCGGTTACGAGCTGTACGAACGCGAGTCGTTGGGGAAATTGAAATTGCTCCAGCGTTTCCTGTCTTCCCTGCGCATGGAGTGTGGCGGCCGGGTCTGCATCGGCACGCTGCCCGTGGGCATCTTCGAAGAGACCGGTACGACCGCTGAGGACACCGAAGGGCTCGTCGATTACGCGCGAAGCATCGACGGCGTCGAAATCGCCGCGTCGATTGAGGAGCGGCCAGACGGTGCCGTGAAAGCCAGTTTGCGGGCGAAGGAGCCGGCCTTTCGCGTCGATGCGATCGCCGCTAAATTCCACGGCGGTGGCCATGCCTGTGCAGCTGGCCTCAGCCTCAAGTCGGGGGCGGAAGATTTTTATCCGAGACTCGTTGCCGTGCTGACGGAGCGCCTGGCCCAAGTCGACGCCGAGCGGAAAAAATAATCATGCTTTTGCCG
>JBDSSU010000414.1:0-6012 GCA_039928635.1 Opitutaceae bacterium
TCGCCGCCGGGTCCAACGACCAAGCCGCCAGGTGCGAAAGCTGCGAGATTTCCGCTGAGAGCATCAGACGTGAAACCTTGAGCGTTGATCGTGAAGCTCCCAGAGTTGAGAGCCAGCTGAGCGTTGGCAGAGGGGGCGAACCCCGCTACCGCGAGGAGCGCCGTGGCGACTCCTGCGAAACCTGACAGATTTAATTTTTTCATGTGTGTGGTTGGTCTAACATTCCTTCGAAAGTTAAAACTTCGGAGGTAAATGTCCCGTGATCGACCCATCTTGGCGAGCGCCGTTTCGGTTCAAACCCCCTTAAGTTGGCATAAGGGAAAGTCTGATAACCTCGCTCCAAACTCCTAGTCGCATCATCACTAAGTTTCATTTGGATAGTTGGTTAAGAATCCAAAAGCGCCGAGGCATGGGGGCGCCGCCCATCTGTTTTTTAGCCGACGGCTGGGGAGATCGCTTCGCCCAATTCCAACGTGTCGCTACCAATTGGCGTGTAGTTTTCTCTTCGAAAACATCGCCATCGATAGATCAATGCAGGCGCCGTTCCTAGTCATTTGCGAATTGGCGGAGAGGGAGGGATTCGAACCCCCGGTAGGCTTTCACCTACACGTGATTTCCAATCACGCGCATTCGACCACTCTGCCACCTCTCCGAATCGTTCCCGTTTAAGGGATACGCCGTGCCGAAGGGCGGAAACAAGGGTGCGGGTCTCCTCGGGTCAACGATCAACTGAAAAACGATTTGTCACTTTCGTTTCCCCTCCGCCTCCCCTGGCAAACGTTTTCCTTTCCGCGTCGCGAATTACGCCTCCGCCAGGGAACTGCGTCATCGCGCCAAACGCGTTTTGCTTTTTGAAATGCTCGACTCAACTTGCCGACTCACGCATGAGCGCCGACCTCACCGAACTTTATCAGCAGGTAATTCTCGACCACAACCGCCGTCCTCGTAATCGCGGCAAACTTCCTTCCGCAAATCGAGCAGCCCACGGTGACAACCCGACCTGCGGAGATCAGTGTAATGTCTACCTGCACCTCGATGGCGATCGCATCAGCGATATCTCTTTCGATGGTTCGGGATGCGCGATTTCCCAAGCGAGCGCGTCACTCATGACGACGCAGCTCAAAGGAAAGACGGCGGAAGAAGCGCAATCGCTCTACAAGAATTTCCATGAAATCGTGACGACCGGCAAAGAGCCCGAGGAGATCAGCGATCTGGGGGCTTTCGCTGGCGTGCATGCTTTCCCCGCGCGGATCAAATGCGCCACACTCGGATGGCATGCGGCTTTGGAGGCGTTGAAAGGCGATGCCACGCCTTTCAGCACCGAGTCTCACACCGACTAGTGACCTCCTGAGGTTTCCCTCGCCTGAGCGGTCATTTTTCTGCTCACCCGGAAATGCCTCGGCGACATTACGCGCTTCCCAACTCCCATGCCCAACTGGTCCACTGTTCGCTCTGATTTTCCCGCCCTGCACCAGCAGGTCCATGGGAAGCCTCTCGTTTATCTGGATAACGCCGCCACCGCCCAAAAGCCGCAGGTGGTTATCGATGCACTTTCGCATTTTTATGAGCGGGACAACAGCAACGTGCACCGCGGGCTGCATGCTCTTTCCATGCGGGCAACCGACGCCTACGAGGGAGCGCGGGCGCGAGTCGCGAAGTTCCTCAATGCTGCCGATCCCGCTGAAATCATTTTCACGCGCGGAACCACCGAGAGCATCAATCTCGTCGCGGCCAGTTGGGGGGATGCGAACCTAAAAGCTGGCGACGTGATTCTGCTCACCGAGATGGAGCATCATTCCAATCTCGTCCCCTGGCAGCTCGTCGCGCAGCGCACCGGCGCAAAGCTCCGCTACCTCCCTGTTCTCGGTGAGAACGTCGAAGGCGGTCTCGACCTTCAGCAGCTCGATAGCCTCCTGACTCCCGAAGTAAAGGTCTTCGCGTTCACTCATGTCTCGAACACCACCGGCACCATCAATCCCGCGGCGGAGTTATGCGCCTGGGCTCGCACTCGCGGTATCATCACGGTGATCGACGGGGCTCAGTCGATCGGCCACATGCCCGTCGATGTTCGCGCGCTCGGCTGCGATTTTTTCGCCTTCTCCGGACACAAGATGGCCGGGGTAACCGGCATCGGCGCCCTTTATGGCCGGCTCTCCCTCCTCAATGCCATGCCGCCCTGGCAGGGAGGCGGCGGCATGATCTCCAACGTGGATTTCTTCAGCAGCCGCTGGAAGCCCTCTCCTGAGCGTTTCGAAGCGGGCACCCCGAACTTCGGCGACGCCGTGGCTCTGGGCGTGGCCTGCGACTACCTGGACTCCCTCGGTCGCGACGCGATCGCGAAACACGACAGTGATCTCGCGCGTCTCGCCTATGAAAAGCTGTCCGAACTGCCGGATATTCGCCTGCTCGGTCCGACCGCGTCCGGCGAACGCAGTGGTCTCGTCAGTTTCGCGTTTCCGGACGTTCATGCCCACGACATCGTGACCTTTGCCGATGAGGACGGCGTCGCTCTCCGTGGTGGCCATCACTGCAACCAGCCACTGATGCGAAAGCTCGGCCTTACGGGAACAACTCGCGCGAGTTTCTACGTGTACAACACCCCTGAGGAAATCGACGTGCTCGTCGCTTCACTCGCGCGAACGCTGAAATTCTTCCGCAGCGCCTGAGCAGTGACTGCGTGCCCGCTAAAAGACCGCTCGTCGTGGAGAAGCCGACGCCCGCGAAGCGCCTCGATGGCCCCGCGCCCAGCTTTTTTCCCGATTTACATTCACATCAGCCGAGCGTTGCCGGCGGCTTTCACCCGACGAAAGAAACGACGCGGAAGCCGATCGCGGAAAAAAAATTCCTGTCGGAACGACCGTGGTCTAGTTCACGCCTTCGAACATACCGACGAATGCCTTCGGCACGACGGCGGCTGCCCGGCAATTTGTCGCCAGTAAAACACGCGCCGCCCATTTGTTCACTTCCTCCCGCGTCACGGTGTCCATCATCCCCGCATGCAGGGCGGAGATCTCCTCCAGTTCCTCCGGTCGCTCTTGTGCCCGCATCAAAACCGAAAGCAAAAACCCGTTGTCGCGAAACGCCTGCCGCAGCTGGCTTTTGAGAATTCCCCGCGCGCCCATAAACTCGCCTTCCCCCACGCCTTCTTTCGCAAGCTGATCTCCAATCTTTTGGACCACGGGTCCGATCCGGGTGGTATCGACTGGCGCGCAGTCGATCACCGTCTGCAGGAGGCCAAAATTCGCGAACCCATCGTAGGCCTGAAAACCGGCCGAAGGTCCGTAAGCGAGCCCCAACTTCTCCCGTACTTCCGTCCGCACGCGAATTTCCAGAATCTTGCCCAACAGTTCGAGTGCGGCTTGATCGCGCACGTGGAAGGGCTCCGTGACCGGCCAGGTACCGATCACCAAACCCATGTTTTGTTCTCCGATAAATTCGATGCGCGTGATGCCCGGCGGCGCCGTAACCTTTACCGGCTTCGGCGGTTCTGCGGTCGTCTTGGTCGCGGCGCGGTTGGCGAGCGATCCCAAGGTGCGCGCTGTCGAGCGGGTAACCGCCTCTTCCGATAGATCGCCGACGACCGTGACCTCGAGGTAACCGCGCGCCAGCGGCTCCTGCATCCAACGCCGCACATCCATCACGCCCATGGAAATGTAGTCGAGGGGCGACCCAGACGTGAACCGCGGATCACCCTTGAACAAATAATCAGTGAGGCCGCGCATCCCGTCCCCCATCCCGAGCGCGCCCGCAATCCGCCCCATGCCCGCGCGCGCCCTTTCCTCCTCGTGCACAAAATTGCTGAATTGCGGCTCCTGCAAAATATCCGCGACGAGCCCGAGAAACGTCTCGAGCTGCTCGACCGCCATCACCCCGCGGAACGAGAACGCATCCCGATCCGCCACGTCGAAACCGAACTCCAAAAAGCGTTCCTCCGCGATTGCGCTCATCTGGTCCGAGGTGAAATGCGCCGAACCACTCGAGAGCAGCGTGTTCAGTCCAAATTCCTTCAACGCGGGTTTGTTGCCTGGCATCGCCAGCAAACCGGAACCGACGCGAACCACCACACGGGCCAGCCCCGGCTCATGGCGACTCGAGACAAAGTTCAAACGCGTGTTGTTGCCGAAACGGATCAGGCGCGCATCGAGCGATGGAATCTCGCGTCGCTCGACCACTTCCGTCGCCTTCCCAAACTTGGGCAACGTGAACGGGGTGTCGCGGTGCTGCCGGGCAGCGACCGAACTGAGCCCGCTGCGCCGCGATTTCTGCACCGCCTGCAAAACCTTATCCGGACCCAGCTCCATCTCCACCCCGCCCGCGACCTGAAACGCCATGGCGTTCAGCGGCCAAAGCGCGCGAAAGGTCTGTTGCGCTTCGGCACCGCTAAACTTTTCCAACCACTCGCGCCGCCAGGCAATCTCCTGCTCCGGACCGACAAAAACTTCATGACTCGTAATGGAGTCGGAAAGCGCCTCGCAAAGAGGGCCCGGATCCATGCTCGGGAGTTGATCAGCCTGGTGGCTGAGCATGCGCAGCTCCCGCTTTCGCAGCGCCTCTAGATCCACGGGATCAAAGCCCCGCTCCGCCGTCAGCCGCACCATCTGGTCGAGCGCGCCCACCCCACTGGCCCATCCCGGTGCCGGAATGCCGAGCGTCGCATTGGCCGCTCCGTAGCCTAAAATTTCTTCGTAACCGGCCTCACCGCCCCCCCC
This sequence comes from Opitutaceae bacterium, assembly GCA_039928635.1. GTDB lineage: Bacteria > Verrucomicrobiota > Verrucomicrobiia > Opitutales > Opitutaceae > DATAKE01. The sequence goes on from JBDSSU010000414.1 coordinate 4,710, forward strand.
CTCTGTCAGCTGGGTGCGCAACCGCGTCGAAAACAAATCCATCGCGAGGGCGCGCCGCGTTTTCTCCCAGCGCGCCTCCCGGGAATCCGGGCGGGCGGGCAATACCACCACGGCGTTCGCCGACACGGAGGCCGAGTTTGTCCCGCTGATTCGGAAAACGCCTGCCCGGAGCCCCCGAGCATCCAACTTTCCCTCGTCACGCACCGGTAGCGGCTCACGCGGTCGCGCCATATCCGCGAACAATTCCCGAATCAGCTGCGACAGCGCCGCCGGATCGATATCACCGGCGCCGACCAGCACCATGAGATCCGGCCGGTAGTTGCGTCGGTAGAAATTCAAAAATTGATCACGGGTGAATTTTGCGATCATCCGCTCGTCGCCGCCGGGAGAGCGGTTCGGGAAAGCCAGTCCGCGGAATATCACCGGCATTGAGGCCTGCTGGCGCTGGTCCGCCACCGTGTGATGATTCCGCAACTCCGCGAGGACGACCCGTCTCTCCTGCTCAATCGTCGCGGGGGAGAACGAAACGCCATCTCCAAAATCACGAAACAACTTCAAGCCCTCACGCAGCAAGGCCGGGTCGTTTTCGCGGAAGTCCAACCGGAAGGCGGTGCGGTCGAACGTCGTGATCGCGTTCACATCGCTCCCATACTCAACGCCCAACCGCTGAAAGAGGGAGACCATGTCCTCGGCCTTGAAATTCCGGGAACCTCCGAATGCGAGATGTTCGATGTAGTGCGCGATTCCCAGCTCGTCCGGCCGTTCGTCCAGTGAACCCGCGAGCACAATCAGCTGCAGCGTCACGCGTCCCGGGGAGCCTTTGTGGGGCAAGAGGGCATAACGAAAGCCGTTATCCAACCGCCCCCAGGACACCCGGGAGTCAGGCGCGAGCGTTTGCTTGGGCACTTCGTGCGCCCACTTGCCTGACCGCGGCGAAAGGAACTCGGCGGTCGCGGCGTGAGCGCTGGCGCCCGAGAAAACGACCAGCGCCAACGTGAGGAAAATTCCATGCCGGCAGGACCGGGGTGAGAAGAGCGAGGAAATCATGAACGCGAAAAAGAACGTGTGTGAACTCGCACGAAGTTCAACCTTCCTGCGGTTTCCGTTTCGACATGACGCCAAGGCTGGCCCGCGCCCGCCGGAACGATGTGACACCGTTTCAACCAGGGAGATTGCACGACCGCTCGCGGACGGACCCGGACCGCAAAAAACCCCCAGGCCGCAGGAGCCCGGCGTTGACCGTCCTGATTATTGAGCTGGCTTCCTCCCCCGCCCCCACTGATCCGGCATTGGATTTCCAACG
>JBDSSU010000415.1:0-5940 GCA_039928635.1 Opitutaceae bacterium
GGGTCGTCGCTCCGGATTACTCCTGCCGCCTAGTAAACTTCGCTGCCCACGCTGATGAGAACGTCGCCGTTTTTGAGCACAAACTTGGGCCCACTGAAACGCGCTTCGTTCACTGACCAGGCGACCCGATCCACACCGCCCGCATTTTTCCGCAGCACGACGACATTTCCGTACACGGGCGCGAACAAAGAAGTGCGCATTTCTTTCTGCCAGAGCGCAGCCACCTCGGCCACGGTCGAACCAGAGGGAACGTCCATCTCCCGTTCGTCGAAGACCCGCAATGTCGGATGATAGCCCCACGCCACGGTGACGCGGATCGACGCCTCCTTCGCATCGACCACCGGATTTTCTTTCAATTTTTGAGTGGCAGAGGCCTCGTACGCGGCCATCGGGACAGGGGCGATTCCCTTCGCGAGAAGATCCACAAACGCACAAAGCGTGATGATCAGAGCGAGCTTCGATTTCATTCGCGATGGGTCCGATACCCCGAAGCTTGCGTCGGCTTGGTTGCTAAACGGTCCGGGGAGGACCCGCGTCGCGCGTGCTGCTCCCGGCTTCCCACCGCGAGCGGTTCGGATGGTGCGGGCGAGACGCCCGCACCGACACGCCAGAGGCGTGCGCTCCCCGGACCAATATCAAAGGTAAGGTGCATCAGTTTCTGCAAATGCCCCGGAGCTTGCTCGGGCTGGCTGGATGTAGGCGGGGTGCCCTCACCCCGCGGGGCATGCGCTGCGATTCTGAAATCATCGGGGTGAGGGCACCCCGCCTACAAAAGCAGCCGGATGGATTGATTCACATGCTCCGGGGAGGTTTACTCCTGCTTAGCTTAGACTGGCGACGCTGACTCTCGCGCCTTGTCGGGCTCTGGTCCGACTCGAGCGAAAAACTTATTTCAAATGGGCGATGACCTTACCAACGGTCACGGCTGGAGCGCCGGCAGTAATGTGCCCGACATTCTTCGCGATCCAATCTTTCGCCCGTCGGATACTCTCATCGATGCCCGCCTGATCCTCGCAGATCGTAACCGAGAATCCGCCGGAACTGGCGCGGGCAAGGGTATAACTTACCAAGCCTGGCACTGACTTCATCAGAGGCTCCACCTCCGCTTTGCGCTTCTCCAACTCGTCGAACAGCTGAGTGGAACCATTGCCGGAATAACTTCTGATTGCTACGTGCATGGGGAATTACCGTTGGGGGTTTTCTGGAGAGAGCGATGTGCCCTGTCTCGCGAACTAACGATCAAAAATGAGCCGCAGACGGAGGCGGCACGCGAGACTCTTCGAAAACTGCCCGTGGTCCCCGGCTGGGGAATGACGGTTATACCCCGCCGAGAATATCGTTCAGCGTCCGACTGGGCCGAAGCGCTGCGGAAGCCTTCTTGTCGTCCGGTTGGAAATAGCCACCGATGTCGGCCGGTTTCCCTTGGACGGCAATCAGCTCCCCGACGATTTGGCTTTCGGCGGCAGCGAGTTTTTCGGCGAGAGGCTTGAAGGTTTTTTGCAGCTCAGCGTCTTGGCTTTGCGCGGCCAGGGCTTGGGCCCAATAGAGCGCGAGATAGAAATGGCTCCCGCGGACGTCCACGCCCGCCCCGACTTTTCGCGCGGGGCTTTTGTCGTTCTCGAGGAATTTGCCATTCGCTTCGTCGAGCGTGTCGGCGAGCACCTTGGCTTTCGCGTGATTCTGCGTGATGCCCAGATGCTCCAGGCTCGCAGCCAGCGCGAAGAATTCGCCGAGGCTGTCCCAACGGAGAAAATTCTCGGTGACGAGCTGCTCAACGTGTTTGGGCGCGGTGCCACCGGCTCCGGTTTCGAAGAGGCCGCCGCCGTTCATCAAAGGAACGATCGAAAGCATCTTCGCGCTCGTGCCGACTTCGAGGATCGGGAAGAGATCAGTCAGATAATCGCGGAGCACATTGCCGGTGACGCTGATCGTATCCTGTCCGGCCTTGAGCCGTTCGAGCGTCGCCTGACACGCGGCCGCGGGCGCGAGGATCTTGAGGTCGAGGCCCTTCGTGTCGTGTTGCGCCAAATAGGTTTTCACCTTCGCGATCAACTGCGCATCGTGGGCACGTTTCTCGTCGAGCCAGAAGATCGCGGGCGTATTGCTGAGCCGCGCGCGGTTGACGGCGAGCTTCACCCAATCCTGCACGGGAGCGTCCTTCGTCTGACAGGCGCGCCAGATGTCGCCGCTCTCGACTTGGTGCTCGAGCAGAACTTTGCCGGTGTCGTCGACGACGCGGATCGTGCCGTTGCCGGGCGCGAGAAAGGTCTTGTTGTGCGAACCGTATTCCTCGGCGGCCTGGGCCATCAGCCCGACGTTGGGCACGCTGCCCATCGTCTTCGGATCGAAGGCGCCGTGCTTTTTGCAGAAGTCGATCGTCGTCCGATAAATTCCCGCGTAGCTGCTGTCGGGGATGACGGCGAGGGTGTCCTGGCTCTTGCCCTGGGCGTTCCACATCTGGCCGGAAGTGCGGATCATCGCGGGCATGGAGGCGTCAACAATGACATCGCTCGGAACGTGGAGATTGGTGATGCCCTTGTCGGAGTTGACCATCGCGACGGGTGGGCGCGTCGCATAGACGGCAGCGATGTCGGCCTCGATCGCGGCTTTCTGATCGGCCGGAAGTTTTTCGATTTTCCCCAGGAGATCGCCGAAGCCGTTGTTCAGATCAATGCCGAGGGACGCGAGGGTGGCTCCGTGTTTCGCGAAGAGGTCTTTGAAGAAAACGCGGACTGCGAGGCCGAAGATGACCGGGTCGGAGACCTTCATCATCGTGGCCTTGAGGTGGAGCGAGAAGAGGACGCCGTCCTTTTTGGCCTGGTTGATCTGCTGGGCGAAGAACGAGCCGAGCGCCTTCCGGTTCATGAATGTGGCGTCGAGAATTTCGCCGGCTTTCAGTGGCGTCTTTTCCTTGAGAACGATGATCTGCGCGGCCTTTGCGACGACTTCAGGAGCGGCGCCGGCGGGAGCGGGGGCGGGCACGAACTCGATCTTCACCGTGGTCGCTGCAGCAACGGTCACAGACTTCTCATTGGAGAAGAAGTCGTCGCGGCCCATCGTGCCAACCGACGTCTTCGACGTGGGCGACCAAGCGCCCATCGAGTGTGGGTGTTTGCGGGCGTAGTCCTTGACGGCTTTGGGCGCGCGTCGATCGGAGTTGCCCTCACGGAGCACGGGGTTCACCGCGGAGCCCATGACTTTCGCGTAGCGGGCTTTCGCGTCTTTCTCGGCATCAGTTGTGGCGGTCTCGGGAAAATCAGGAAGGGGGTAACCTTTTGCCTGGAGCTCGGCGATGGCGGCTTTGAGCTGTGGGACCGAAGCGCTGATGTTGGGCAGCTTGATGATGTTGGCTTCGGGCTTGAGCGTGAGGGCGCCGAGTTCGGCGAGCGCGTCAGGAACACGTTGGGCTTCGGAAAGTTTGTCCGGGAACTGGGCGAGGATGCGGCCGGCGAGGGAAATGTCGCGCGTCTCCACGGCGATCCCCGCGTGTTTCGTGAACGCCTGCACGATCGGCAGCAGCGAATAGGTCGCGAGCGCGGGCGCTTCGTCAGTTGTGGTGTAGAGGATGGTGGGCGTGGCGGACATGGCGTGAAAAAGGGGGAGGCGAACAGGAAAGCCGGCCAGCTAAGGAGCGCGCGCGGAGAGGGTCAAAAGCAATTGCGGTCGGACGGTCTTCGCTGGCGGAACGACCGACGGAAGTTCACGGCAAATGGACACTGGTGTTTTGCCGCTCAAGGGAGCCGCGCGCTTTAGAATTCTGCCTGGTCCGGGGAGCGCACGCTGCCGCGTGCCGACTGGGGCGTCCCGCCCAAGTCCTCGACGAGGGCGAAAGTGCTTCCGAAGTTTTCGGGTGACGCGAAACGCGGAACGGTGTCTATCAGCGCCTGATGATTGTCCTGAAGAAATTCCTCTCCCTGCTCCTTTTGAGCGCCGCTGTACTCCAGGCCCAATCCGGGACCATCGATCTGCGTTCACACGGTTCTCTGGAGATCTATCTCGAGGATAACTGGAAGATGAACACCTCTGAGTTTGGCGACCGGGTCATCGTGAACATCGAGCCAAAGGACGAGGCGATCAACGCCAACGCGGCGCTGACGATCACGTTTCCGGAGCAGGATCGTTACTCCACGAAGCCGAAGCTGAAAACGCAGGTGGAGGTGATCGGCCGCGTCTACGAAGAAGGCTCTGTGGAGCGGAAGTCCGTTTCCCGCGAGCTGAACACCCGGGCGGGTTATGGGTTCTATTGTAGCTACACGGATCCCGAGCTGGTCGGAAAGCCGCCGCAAAAAGGAAATTTCAAAGGCATCAGCGTCGGGCTCATTCGGGTTGCTCCCGATGTGCTGATTGAACTCGCGATCTCGGCGGATGATTTCCGCGGGAAACCCTATCAGGAATTACTCGGTGCCATCGAGGGCATGGAATACAAACCGCGCCGCCTTGCGCGGCGCTGAGCCGGCAGCGCGCGCCCGCAAAATTTATTTCGCAGCAGCGGCGGCGGCCTGAGCCTTGGGCGTGGCGGTGGTGACGGCGCGGATCACGTAATACGTCGTTGGTGTGTCAGCCGCGTTGCGCATGCCGTGTAGATCGTTTGACGCGTAAAGGAGAACCGAGCCGGCGTTCGCGCGCTCGGTCTTGCCGTTAATCGACACCTCGAGCGCGCCCTCCTTGATGATGATAATTTCCTCGTCGGGATGGCGGTGGGCGGCGTGCGGAGTCTGGCCGGGATTGAGCGTCGTGACGTGCATCTCGATGTTTTCGAGCGTGACGGTCGAGCCTTCGAAAACTCCGCGGCGTTCGCCGGTAGCGGTCTTGACCGGCTTCATTTTCGTCCAGTCGAAAACCCCGGAGAGAAGCGTGGGGGCTTGGTTGTGCTTGGTGAGATCGGCGGTACGGGCGGTGGCGAAATTTACCACCCAGTAGGTAGCCCGGCCGGTGCCGACGTTCGTCACGTTGTGCGAATCATTCGACGCGAAAAAGAAGACGGATCCGGCGCCGGCCCGCGTGGTTTTCCCGTTGATGTGCACCTCGACGTCTCCCTCCTTCAGGAAGATCAACTCCTCCTGGTTGTGCGTGTGCGGAGCGTGCGACGCTTTGCCGGGATCGAGCGTGGTGATGTGGCTTTCGAACACAACGAACGTCGGGGTGGGGTTGTTGGCGACATCGCGGCGCTCGCCGTTGGCGTTCGGCTTCACCACCAAACTCTCCCATTTGAAAACGGAAGATCCGATTGGTTTCGCTTCCGGGGTCGTGGCGGCCGAAAGCGTGAGCGTGAGGCCGAAGCTGAGGACCGTTATTAGGCGGGGAGTGGGGTTCATCAGGGAATCGTTCGCCAGACGCGTCGGCGTGCGAGGAGTTTCGAGGTGACAAGCCGAAAACGACCCAGCAGCTTGCCCGTTCTTTCTGTGACGCTCTTCGTTTTCTACGCCCTCGTCGTGACGCTCGGGATTCTGAGCATGGGCTTTCAAATGCTCGGTTCGCGACTGCTCAGTCCTCATTTTGGATCAAGCATCGATGTTTGGGCTTGTCTCATTTCGACGTTTCTCGCCGCGTTCAGTCTGGGGTCAATCCTGGGCGGCTGGATTAGCAATCTCGAGGTGGGCGCGCGCCGGCGCGGGCAGACGATCTGTGCGCTGGCGGCGGTGGTGACGCTGACGATTACCGCTTTATGGGGTCGCAGCCTCCTCGGGCAGATTGAAGTCATGGTGACTTCAATCACGTGGGGCGTGGTGGTGTCATGCCTCACGCTTTTCTTCGTGCCCGTGACCGCGCTCTCCACGTTTTCGCCGCAGTGCGTGCAATTCCTCGCTTCGCGCGGCACGCCTCCGGGCAAGGCGTCCGGGTTGGTTTATGGGGTGAGCACACTGGGGAACATCGCCGGCGTGATGCTGACGACGTTTGTGCTGATCGCGCATTTTCGCGTGTCGACGCTCCTGTACCTCT
>JBDSSU010000416.1:0-7895 GCA_039928635.1 Opitutaceae bacterium
TACGCCGCGCAGAAAGCGGGGCTGGGGCCGAATTATCGGATTATCGAATACCCGCGAAAAAAAGATCTGGTGGAGGCCATTCAGGACTTGTTCGAAAAGGCGCTGCCCGGGAGCGCGCGGACGAAGAGTCTGGGCGCGACGCTTGCCCAGCGGATCGAGACCGACCTGAAAATGTTCAAGGCGTTCAATGACCCTCAGGGGCTCTACGCGAGACTTCCGCTCGAGCTGGCAATCCACTGAACGCCATGACTCATACCCTGGCACAAGAGATTCCGGCGACCGCCATTCCCGCTGGTGATGAAGTCACGCTTGCAGCGGGGACGGAGGTTTTCATCACGCAGACGCTCGGAGGAAACGTGACCGTCCGGACCGATCGCGGTCTTTTCCGCATTGCGAAGGAACACACCGGTGGGATCAAAGGCTACGAGTCCAAGGTCGAGGCGCCGGTACCGGCGGTGGCCGGGACCTTCAGTGAGCAGGCGGTCTGGGAAGCGTTGAAAACCTGCTTTGATCCGGAGATTCCCGTAAACATTGTCGATCTTGGTTTGGTCTATGACCTGGCCGTGGAGAAAACGCCTGCGGGTGGACACCACGTCGACGTGAAGATGACCCTCACTGCCCCCGGCTGCGGGATGGGGCCAGTGATCGCTGAAGACGCACGTCAAAAAATCGCGGGATTGCCAACGGTCGAATCGGCCAAGGTGCACATCGTGTGGGACCCGGTATGGGCGCCGCAGATGATCTCGGAGCAGGGGAGAAAAATTCTCGGTTTGGATTAGCGGTGGCCGAAAGTTGGCGGCCGCTAGCCGTTTCATTCGCTTTGGGTCTGATACCCCGGAGCTTGCTTCGGCTTGGATGCGAAAGGGTCCGGGGAGCGCGCGCGCGCGCCGGTTCGGGCGTCCCGCCCGAGCCATCCGAACCGCTCTCGGCGAGACGCCGAGAACAGCACGCGAGACGCGTGCGCTCCCCGGACCAATATCGACGTCAGGTACATCAGTTTCTGCCAATGCCTCGGAGCTTGCTCCGGGGATGTTTACTTGCAGGGATCCGGCTGAGGATGCTCCTACTCCTGAGCCCCGATCTGGATCGACCGGAGAAATGCCGAAAGCACCTCGTCCTCCGCGGGCGGCTTTCGATCTGAAGTCAGAATCACGGTGTAGACCTTGCCGTTATAGATCGCGAGCAAGGCCAGGATGTGACGGACCCCGGTTTCCAAAACTGCCTCGGCCGTGATCAGGCGCGCCGGTATCCCGCCCAGCCGCCCAGCTTTATCGTCGGTAAAAGTGACGGTGGGTTTTTGAAATCCCTTCTTCCAGCGGTCCGTGAATGAAGCCAGTTCTTTCACGTCAGTGTTATTTCTTCCGAGTATTAAAGTGATGGAGCGGATACCCTCGGCGTCCGCATAAGCGCGCATCACCATATCGAGCTTGGTTTCGTCGAACTGCTGCCGAACCTTCCAAGTATCTCCCAACGCCAGCGAGGATTTGAAACCGTGAGCCGGAAAGTCGGGCTCCGCGCGGAGAGGGGTCGCGCATAGCATCGCACCGATGAGGATGAACGGAGAAGTTTTCATGACGGGAAGCTTTGGCTGGAGCTCGTTGCGGTGAGAATGGCGCACGTTCCTCGCTCGGGTGGCACCCTGCTCCACGGGGCCCCAGGGACAGCCGGGTTTTTGCAACGGTTTCCCGCCGCAGTTTACGCCTGATCACGAAGCTCACTTCGGTGCTGCCTGGCCCCCGCCCAACATCTGGCGCGCCATCTCCGCCGAGGCCTTCAACGTTTCCTGTCGGGCCGCTTGCGTGCGTCGGAGACCGGCGAGTTGTTCGGCGTTGAGCACGGTGGCCGCCCGGTCGGCGATCCGGTTGTTCAATTGTTCCTGATCGCGGAGTCTGGTCTCCACCGCCTCGGCGGTCGGAACTGCCATTGAATTCGGATCTCCCCCTGCGTTAGGCGTGAACGAAAATGTTTTCCGTTCCGCGTACATGATGTTCGTCAGCGCAGCGGCCTGCTCAGCGCTCAAGGGCTCCTGTCCGGATTGTGCCAAGCTCGTTTTCAGGGCGGTGAGTTGGGTGCGTTCGGGAGCCTGCTCAGTGAATTGTTTATACGTGGCGTACTTCGCGTCATCGCCCAGAAAGTCGCGGATTTTTGCGTCGGCGGTCACTTCGCCCTCTTTGACCTGCAGTCGCAGCATTTCCTTTTCCGTGGTGCTGAGATTGCCCGAAGCGAGCTTGAGGCCGGCCTCCGTGATTGAGGCTTGCGCCTCCGACGCCAGCTCCACGAAGCGGATTCGCTGCTCGGGTGAAAACTGGAGTTGCGTAAACAACTCGGCGAATCGCGTCTCGAGCGCCCGTTTTTGCGACGTGGCCATTAGATTTCGCATCGCGGGATTGTTCATTGCCGCGGCCAGCGTCGCCATCGGGTTCGCGGGAGCAGACGCCGGGGCGGGAGCAGTCGCGACCGGGGGTTTCGATTCCATGGCCATCGCCGCCGCCGCTGCGAGTTGGGATTCGAGGGTTAAGATTCGCTCGTGCAACGCCGCGGTTTCTCGCGAGGTACTCGCCACCGGAGCGCTCCGCCCCCGCAACGCGGTCAGCTCCTTTTCCACCGACACCAGGTCGCGTTTGAGCAAAAAGGCCCAAACGAGGACGGCTGCAACCACGCCGAACTGCACCACGGTGACGACCGTGTGAAACAGATTTCGGGAGGGAGGGGAAGAGGGCGGGGTTGTTTTCATGATGGGGTTTCTAGCGCGCTGCGCGGTTGATTGTTCAGGCTGGTGGACCGCTCGCGACGATCCACGATGGTCAGATTGCGCGCCCGGGCGATCGTCGATGTCGAGCAACGGGACCGCTTCCGGAGTCGACGGGATCAGTTCGGCGATCAGGAGCTCGAGTCGGTGAGTGATTGGGAAGTGTAATCAGATACAACCGCCGATAGCGAAAACCGCACCCTTTTTTGAAAACGCGGTTTGCAAATCGTGAGAAATGACCTTCCGGCTCGGTAACGCCTGCCTTGGCCGCCGGCTCGGCCTGCAACAAAGCGATTCGGCTCCCTGCTTCGCCACCGCGCGCTTCTTCTCTTCAAGCGTCGACCTTGCGAGTGGAAACGCCGCGCGCCTCAATTTCCGATCCGGCGCGGTCGTGTGAACCCGGAAGGTTTAATTTCTCGCATCAGCTTTTACCGAGCCCCAGGCAAGCGGCTCCCGCGAAAGCCGGCATGCCGCCGGACCGTTGCTCAATCCGAGCGCAACGCCTCCACCGGACTGAGTCGGGAAGCGCGGATCGCGGGATAGAGACCGGCCGTCACTCCTACCAGTCCGCTGAAGACGATCCCGATGACGAGCTGGAGCAGCCGCTGCCGTGGTTGGCGGTACTGCTGCCGTCCTGTCCGGCGCCGCATGGCTCAGAGGCCGTTCTCTCAGACGTGCTGGTGCGCAGATCGCTCCCGGAGCCACAGGCACGATTAAAGCCGGCGCGGGTTCCCTTGCGACGAGCAGCATCGATGCGCTCCGCAAACTTCACGGGAGACTCTGAAACCAATTTTCCGCTGGCGGCCGTCATTCCGTTCGCGCAATCAGCCCCCATCGGCCCTTGGGCGGTGTCCGGTGAGGGGTTCTGAACTTTCGACGGTGGCCAAGTCGCTTGAGAATTTGGATTCATTACCCCGTCGACCTATCGGACGTCGTCTCTTTGCGGAAGCGGCGTCCTGCAACCACTTTCAAGCAACGGGCACCTGTGTAAGTATTTATTCCCTACGCTCTCCGTTGACCAAACAGGCCGGACAACGCGATCGTGGTTATCGCACAACCCGGCCTCCTCCAGTGGAGAGGTTCGCCTGTGCAGCCGGTTGGTTCGTAACTCGGAACAACGCGTAACCAGCCGGCTTCCCCCTTTCGGTCTGCGTAGTTTCCAGTGTCAAACGGCATTGATAGTCATTGAAGATCGGATACATGTAGCGATGCATGTGCGCCATCAAAACCGCTACTGACACTTTTTATCCGGGCCGCGCCTTCGGTGGCCGCCTTTCGAATGGCGAACCCGCCCACGGCTGAGTCTTGAACAGGTACTCTGAAGACGGATTCAAACTCTGGGAACTCGCCGCGATCGTTTTCGTCGGCGCGATACTTTGGCGGTTCTCGACGTGAGTCTCTGAGCCGTATCCTCGGTGTGATAACAAGATGAATAACGCTCGCAACGATCTGGATCTCGACTCCTTCCGTGCCGCATACGCGTTCTACTACGAACGCGCGGCTCCCCTGGAGATCCTGACGATGGATCTGCTCTGCCAGTTGCGGGTTTGTCTGACAGTCGCCGTACACGGCTCCAGACGTTATCTGCCATCCCAGGCACTCGGACATTTGGAAAAAACAACGAACGTCCTAGAAGTCCGCTTCGTTGAGGTCGTCGCACTCATCCGCTCTGAGCCTACCTTCTCTTCTTTGACCAATGCGCAACGTATGACGATGGAGGCTGAGTGTTTCATGATCGAGTTTCTAGAATAAACATCCCGCCGCAAATAGGGCCGTATCCACGGCTTCACGAGTTCTCGAACGTTTGCTGAGCCCGGTTGTAACAGACTGGTAACTTCTCCTGCCGACGGTCGCGACGCATTGACTCGACGGTGCGCGAGCCGCGTCGTCAGGCCGCACAACCGGCCTTGGCTGATCGAGGTTCGCCTGTGCAGGTCGGCTGATCCGTGGCCTTTGACACGAGGTCAGCCGGCTTTCTTCCCTCATCGGACACTAGCTAGGGTTTCGCAAGTCCGTGCGTGCGTCATCGGGGAAGTGACAAGATTGCTGAACGAGATTCACTTGCTGCCGCCTTGGCCCGTGTTCTCAACGGAGGTTTTCACCTCAGATGTGGAAATGGCAGGCGCAACCAAACGCTGCACGAAGGAGCCGTTGGCGGCGTCGATCTGCCGCGCCGTGTCTTCGAGTTCTTTCCTTCTTTGCCGAAGCGTTTCGAGCTCCGCAGACCCTGGATTGGCGAGTTGCTCTTTGACCATCCTTGCGCTGAGAGCCGCCAGTTCTTTCGACAACGCGTTTTGGCGAGCTTTCAAGCGGGCCCTTTTCTCTTCCGGTCCCGAATCCTGTATCGCGGAGAATTGCATTTTGATCCTCTGCCGTGCCTCTCCCTTCTGCATTGTTAACGTATCCGAGACAGCATCGAATTCCACGGCCTTGAACTCCGCGAAGGTCTGGCCGATGCGAATCCACTTCGCTGTCTGATCGACGGTGGAGTAGATTGAGAAAAGCGAATCTCCTTCGCTAATCATTATCTCCTTCAGGAGGAGTTCGCCGCGGGCAGAAACGGCGGCAACAAGGATGAGTAGGATGACCAAGAGGCAGGTGATCACGACAGGGTGTGAACTGTTCCGCCGCGGGTGGCGACTTCTGATTCAACCCGGAGTGATCATCCTGTAACTGGTGCCCCCACGGGGAGTTGAACCCCGCTTTGAGGATTGAGAATCCCCTGTCCTAACCGATAGACGATGAGGGCGGCTCAGGAGCGGAAGACGGTCGTGATTTCGCTGGCCCCGTCAAGCGCGCGTTTCTCTCGCGATTCAGAAAAACACGCCCGGTTGAAACTCCGATATTTGGATCGCTGGAGCCGGTGCCAAGGCCGCTCCCTTTTCGGTAAGCCGGTCGCGAAGGCCCCGTCTCAACCCAATGGCTGCTGGGCGTCATAATGAAACCACCGAGGCTTGCGCGGCTCGACGAAGCGCGCACTTTTGATGGCTCGGCCAACAACGTTCCGGGCCGCACGCGCAGTCACCCCACCGGGAAATTATCCCAAACACTCCGGATGAGAAAATCACGCTTCGTGCTTCGAACCCGGACGGTGTGCGTTGCGTTGCTTTCCTCGTGGATTACCAGCGCAAATGTTTCTTCCGCCGAAACGGCCCGGCCTTTGTTTTTCGAGGATTTCGAGTCAGGCACGTTGTCGAAAAGCGTTTGGATCCAGGCCGTGACCGGCGAAAATCTCATCGAGGTGCAGAACGACAAGGTCGCGCACGGGAAGTTTGCGCTGCGGGTCCGCTGTCCGGCTCCGAGCAATAAAACGTGGGCGTTCGTCATCGCTGAGCATCTGCCCGAATTGCTGCGGAAACATCATTTCGGCCGCGCGTACGTGTTCGTCACGCCAAAGCCGCCGGCGCGCCATACGATCCTGATCATGGCGGGGACGCCGGGATTTCCGAAAAACAAATTCCAGGAAGTCGCGACGACGAACGGGAAATGGCAGCTCACCTACGTCGACCTCCAGCCCGACGGCGATCGGGAAGACTTACCACATCGGTGACGCCGCGGTGCCGCTCGGCCGGTGGTTTTGCCTGGAATGGGAATTCAACGATCAACCCAATCGCGTCGCGGTGAAAGTCGACGGCCAACCCGTCTACGAAACCGGCTTCGTCTCGAAGCGTTCCGGGGCGACCAGCAATCTGGTGGGCGGCTTCGATCAGTTCGCGCTGGGGTTTCGTCTTTGGGGCGCGGCACCCGAGGCGTTCGACATTTACTATGACGACGTGGCACTCGATGTGAAACCGATCGGACCCATCCCAGAAGCCGCGAAGCAGTAAGGGAAGCACGCACGAATCCAGGGTTCCGAGCTTTGCTGCCGAGCGGTCTCCCTCCCCAGAAATGGGTATATTGTTTCCGCATGAAGGCGGGTATCTTCGTGTCCGTCGTTCGACCCCGGCGACTACCTCTGCCCTCTGACGTTTCATGCGTTTAAAATTTCTCCTCTTCTCGGCTGCCGTCCTCTTATCCGTCGGCGCGGTGACGACGTTCGCGCAGGTGTCTGATGCGGCCACGAAAGTGGATTTCGACCGCGAGATCGCCCCGGTGCTGAAAAACTACTGCTTCAAGTGCCACGCCAAGGAAGATCCTGAGGGAGATTTCAGTCTGGTATTTCATACGGGCGCCGAACTCGTGGGCCGCGCCAAAGCGGAACGACCGATGTTTCAGAAGATGAGCGAGGTGCTGCGCGACCACGAGATGCCGCCGGACGACAAGCCGCAGCCGACCGCCGAAGAACGCGAACGCCTCATTGCCTGGATCGACCGGGATCTGCTCGCGCTCGATCCCAAAGGACCGCGCAATCCGGGCTACGTGGCGGCCGTGCGGCGGCTGAGCAATGTCGAGTACGCCAACACCGTCCGCGATCTGCTCGATATTACGAACTTCAAAGTCGCGGAGGATTTCCCCGCCGATAATTTCGCCAACGGTTTCGACAACATGGCCGATGTGCTCACCTATTCCACGTCGCACATGGAGCATTATCTCGGTGCCGCCGAGGAAGCGATCAAGCTCCTCAATGACACCGCGGTCGTGAATCACAACTGGGATAAAAATTTCTGGGAGCCGTCGGGCAAAGTCTTCGACGCGATCCGCGAACTCCGGCTCAGCTACGATAACAACCAGTATCGCGTGCGCGTGATGCTGGAGACTTTTCTGCCGCGCGCTTACCGCCGGCCGGTGCAGACCCCGGAAATCGATCGCCTGCTGGATTTCGCGCGCATGTCGCTCGCGCAGGAAGGCGAATCCTTTGTCCGGCCCAAGTCCGCCTACGCGCCGATTCGGGCGGCGCTGATGTCGCCCTATTTCCTCTTCCGGGTGGAAAACGATCCTCCCTCCGGCATCGCTCCCATCAGCGAATACGAACTCGCCAGCCGCCTCTCCTATTTCCTCTGGAGCTCGATGCCCGACGAGGCATTGTTCAAGCTCGCCGAGGCCGGAAAGCTCCGCGACCCCGCCGTCCTCCGCCAGCAGGTCGACCGCATGCTCGCCGACCCCAAGGCCAGAGCCTTCACCGAGAACTTCACCGGCCAGTGGCTCAGCCTCCGCGCGATCGACGCCACGTCCCCCGACCGCACGCTCTACCCCGAATACGATGACA
>JBDSSU010000417.1:0-10786 GCA_039928635.1 Opitutaceae bacterium
GATCGACAAGGGCCGCAAAGTCGTTTCGCACGGCGGCGGCATCGAGGGCTTCAACGCCCAGCTCAATTACTACCCCGAGAGCCAGGTGACAGTCGTCGTGCTCGCGAACATCAACGGTCCGGACGCCAGCGAGCTTGCCCCTCAGCTTGCGGCTCTCGCTTTTGGCGAAACCGTGACGCTTTTGGCCGAGCGCAAGGAAATCGACCTCCCGGCCGCGATCCTGCAAAAATATGTCGGTGTTTATCAACTCGCTCCGGCGGTCACGAACACGATCCGATTCGCCGATGGCCGGCTCAACACCCAGCTCACCGGTCAAGGGCAATTGCCGATGTTTCCCGAGTCCGAGAAGGCTTTTTTCCTGAAAGTCGTGGACGCCCAGGTGGAGTTCGTCACCGACGGCCAGGGGCGCGTGACGGAATTGCTGCAGCATCAAAACGGTCGCACGCAAAAAGCGCCGCGGATCAGCGACACCGTCGTCGAACGCCAAGCCGTTTCCCTTCCGCGCACGACGCTGGAGACCTATGTCGGAACCTATGAAATCAACGAACGTTCCGGCCTCGTGGTTACCCTGGAGGGCGATCAACTCATGGGCCAACCGATCAGGGGCCCCAAGATGGCGCTGTTTGCCGAGGTGGAAGGGAAGTTCTTCTTCAAAGCGGTCGATGCGCAGGTGGAGTTCGTGAAGGACGCCGCGGGCACCCTCACGCACGTCGTATTGCGCTCAGGGGGGCGCGACACCAAGGCAGTGCGGAAGCCCTGAACTGGCTTTGACGGCTCGACCACTGGGTCCGGCTGCGAATGGTTCGGTCCGGTCAGAAACTGGTCGCCCCTCGCCGGTTTAACTTTTCGCCACCTGCCCTGGCGAGTGACGGGGCTTCCTATTTTGGTTACCTGCTCTTCTGGCGAGGCGTCTCTCATCAAGCGCTTCAAGCGCAATTAGCGTGTTTTGACGTGTCAGAATACATGGAGAAATTTAGCACAGCACGGTTGATTGGGGCTCCTCCCGGATACGTTGGCTACGACGAGGGGGGGCAACTCACCGAGGCGGTTCGGCGGAAGCCGTATGCAGTGATCCTTTTCGATGAAATCGAGAAGGCGCACCCCGATGTTTTCAACGTCCTGTTGCAAGTTCTCGACGACGGGCGGTTGACCGACTCGCAGGGCCGCACGGTGGATTTCATGACCTCGAACATTGGTTCGCGTTTCCTGCTTGAGGGCGTGAGCGGTAACACGATTTCCGAATCTGTCCGCGAGAGCGTGATGGCCGAGCTGCGCAAATCGTTCCGGCCGGAGTTTCTCAACCGCGTTGATGAGACGATCCTGTTCAAGCCGCTCACGCTGGAGGAGATCACGACAATCGTGGACCTCCTCATGGCCGACTTGAACAAGCGCCTGGCGGATAAGCGCGTGACGGTGAAGCTCGATCCGAAAGCGAAGGAGTGGGTAGCGGAGAAAGGTTATGACCCGGTGTTTGGCGCGCGTCCGTTGAAGCGGTTTCTCCAGCGCCATCTCGAGACCAAACTGGCCCGTGCGCTCATCGCTGGTGAAGTGAGCGAAGGTTCCGACATCACCTTCACCGTTCAGAACGACGAGTTGGCCGCCGTTCGAGATGCGTACGTGACCAAGAAGTAAGTCGGCATGAGTTTGGTGGCCCGAAGTCCCGGCGTGAATATTTGATCATTTCGCCGGCGCCGCTGCTTCCTCGAATGGCGTGACCCGACTAAAATCTCCACGGATGGCCTCGAATGAACGCGAAAATTTCACGAGCAACACGCGAGCACCGCCGCCCGCTTTCAAGAGAACCGGCTGTGGCGGGAGCGCGGGATCGAGCGTGTGGAAGCGCAGCTCGACGCCTGCCTCCGTGACCTGAACCACACCACCGATGCGGAAAGAGTCACGCAGCTTCACCGTGACGTGCTCGAACGAACGACGAGTTTTGTTTACGCGAAATAGCGCCTGGAATTTTTCCGCGGGGAACTCGGCGCCGCCATTTTTCATCGGCAGCTCGAACACCAGTGCGGCCGGCTCAT
The DNA here is from genome assembly GCA_039928635.1 of Opitutaceae bacterium. Classification (GTDB taxonomy): domain Bacteria; phylum Verrucomicrobiota; class Verrucomicrobiia; order Opitutales; family Opitutaceae; genus DATAKE01. The sequence goes on from JBDSSU010000417.1 coordinate 2,031, forward strand.
CCTGAAAGACCCGCAGGTTCGTCAGGTCGACGAAACTCGCGAGGGGAGGAATTTCTCCCAGCGGCTTGGACGTGTCGCCGCCGTCGTCGCGCCATTGTTGCAGGTCGCCGGCGGTCGGTGCCTTGCCATCCACGCTCAGCAGCACGCTGCGCTCCGCCTCGGGCTTCGAGGGATCGACGCGGATGACGCGCGCCCGCGTGTCATCGATGCCGCGCGAGGTCTCCGTGTAAGCCCAGCGATCCGGTTCCGCGCCGAGCTTGCCATAGGCGGTGGTAAACAGCTCCCGCTCGGGCTCGGTCGCGGGGCGAAGCTTCAGAAAATCCTCGGGCAGCCGAATGGGGGCCGTCGCGGTTGGTGCGACCGGCATCGGCGTCAAGGTGGCGATAATCGCGTTCGCATCATAGCCGGGTTTCAATTCGAACGGCCAACGCGGAGAGACCTTGGCGACTTGGTTCGTCCAGAGATCAAGTTCGTGCGCAAATCCGGCGCGAAACTCCTCGAGTGGCATTTCGTCCGACTTCTTGCGGGCCGACGAAACCGGCCAGGCGTGCTCCAGCACCCCCGAGGGTGAGGTGTGATAGATGCGGAAGTGGCCGGGTGAAATGGAACGGACCTCGAGGAAGATGTCGGTGCGGCCGCGGAATTGTGTTACGAAGATGCGATGGGTGCCGTCCTCTTCGCGACCGATGCTCCACTGGTAGCCGGTCGGCTCGCGACCGGATGCGAAGTCGCTCTCCATGCCCCGGAAATTAAGGCCGATCACCTTCGCGTAGCGCTCGTGCAGAGAAATCAGGACGCCGTTGTCGAGGACGGCGCGGGCACGTTCCGCGAGCGGTCCTGTTTCGCGTACCGTGCTGGGCGGTCGACCTTCGGGCGGCCGCCAGACCGAGGCGCCCCAGCGCGGCGGTGGCGTGGGGATGACGAGCTTTACGGTGCGTACTGTCTTCATGTCGCGTGACTGCAGTTCGAGCGTCCAAATGACGTTCTGTTTGCCGGCCGCGACTTCCTGCCACTTCCGCTTTTGTTTTCGCAGCCAGTTCTTCATTAGAACCGACGAAACGAGTCCTACGCTAGTCGACTCGCCGTCGGATTTCAGGATGCGTTCGCCTGGTTGGAGACCGGCCTTGGCCGCCGCGGTGTTGGGCGTAACCGACCAGACCATTGGCACATATCGGGAGGTGAGGAAGCCAACCAGAGTCTTGGGGTAGGAGGACTTCGGCGCCATTCTCACGCGCAGTCCGAAGTCGTCGATGCGGTCGGCCTTCACGTTGTAGGCGGCGAGGGAAATGACGTCGTCGTTCTCGACGTCGTCTTCGGCGACGGACGTCTGCTTCGGCGGCGGCGAATCAGCGGCAACGGCCCAAGGCATGCAGGCTAGCCCCACGACGATGCCCCACCGAAGCAGGAATCGGTTCATTGTCATTCCGCGGGCAGCGCCAGCATAGGATCGACTTTCATCGCGCGTCGTGCCGAGTTTTTCCATACGGAGTCCTTCCTGAGAAGCACGAAGGGAGTAATTGTTCCTTAGAAGGTTAAGGAGGATCAATCAATTCAGCTTGGCGTGTTGGTGCGATTGGCCGTGGACAGCTTTCATTGGTACGAATACATGGAGAAGCACAGCGTCGCGCGGCTGATCGGCGCGCCGCCGGGTTACGTCGGATACGACGAAGGTGGCCAGCTAACTGAAGCCGTGCGTCGCAAACCCTACGCGGTTGTGCTCTTCGATGAAATCGAGAAGGCGCACCCGGACGTGTTCAATGTCCTCCTTCAAGTGCTCGATGATGGACGGCTCACTGATTCGCAAGGGCGCACCGTCGATTTCAAGAACACGGTGATCATCATGACCTCAAACATCGGCTCGCGCTTTCTCGTTGAAGAAGTGCACGGCGACCTGATCCCAGACGGAGTGAGGGAAAGCGTGATGGCCGAGCTGCGGAAATCGTTCCGTCCAGAATTTCTCAATCGAGTCGACGAGACTATCTTGTTCAAGCCTCTCACGCTCGAGGAACTCACGAGCAGTGTGGACCTCCTGATGGCCGACCTGAACAAGCGCCTCGTGGAGCGCCGCGTGACGGTGAAGCTAGACCCGAAAGCGAAGGAGTGGGTCGCTGAGAAGGGTTACGACCCCGTATTCGGCGCGCGTCCATTGAAACGTTTTCTCCAGCGTCACATTGAGACCAAACTGGCCCGGGCACTGATTGCAGGCGAAGTGGGTGAGGGTTCCGATATCACATTCACCGTGCAAGACGACGCACTCGTTCTGGGGGAATCGTAAACGCGCCGGCTTATCGGCGGAGAATTTCGCGGGAAGATGCGCGTTGAGGTTTCAGCGTTGCCTCGTATCCGTGTGCCATGGCCGTCGAACCCATCCGCTATTATGACCGTTACGCGCGCGCATTGAAGACCGAGCGAATTTACGGGGAGAAGTGGCTGCGTTTCGCCTATGAAAATCCCGTTGGCGGATTCTTTGTCTGGAGCCTGGCCAGGCGCGCGGCCTTCTCGAAATGGTATGGCCGCAAGATGAACAAGCGCGTGAGCGCGCTGCAGATCCTCCCCTTCATCACGGAGTACAACCTGGATGTGGATGAATTCGCGAAGTCGCCTTTCGACTACAAGACGTTCAACGAATTTTTCTTCCGGGCATTAAAGCCGTCCGCGCGACCCATCGCCGCAGGCGAGAGCGTGGCGGTTTTCCCGGCGGATGGGCGTCATCTCGCGTTCCCGAATGTCGACACCGCGGACGGCTTCTACGTGAAGGAAAAAAAATTCCTTTTCAGCGAGCTGTTCGGCGAGGAGCGGCTTCCCGAGGAGCAGCGCGAACTCACGCGCAAATTCGCCGGCGGCGCGATGCTGATCTCGCGGCTCTGTCCGGTGGACTATCATCGGTTTCACTTTCCGGTCGGGGGAATGCCGGGCGACGCGAGGTTGATCAACGGCTGGTTGTACTCGGTGAGTCCGGTGGCGCTCCGCCGCAACGTGCACCGTCTCGTGGAAAACAAGCGCCAGCTCACGCAGATAGAGGCGGCTCCGTTCGGCACGGTCGCGATGCTGGAGGTCGGCGCCACGAATGTCGGGAGCATCCGGCAGACGCACGTGCCCGGTCGCGCGGTGCAGAAGGGCGAGGAGAAGGGGCTTTTCGCGTTTGGCGGCTCGTGCGTGGTCACGATTTTCCAGCGCGGGAGGGTCGTTTTCGACGCGGATATCGTCGAGCAAAGCCGGCAGTGGATCGAGACGTACGCGCGGATGGGAGACCGGCTGGGAGTCGCGCCGTGAGAGCGGAATTTCGTCGCTTGCGCCGCTAGTCGAAATCGAAAAACTCCGCTCGAATCCTCGCCCGCCCGGGTGGTGGAATGGCAGACACGCGGGTCTTAGAAGCCCGTATCGTAAGATGTGCAGGTTCGAGTCCTGTCCCGGGCACCAAGCGACCGTGTCATCTTGGGAGGGTGGGGCATTTTCCCCCTAAGCTCGCTCACGCACGAGCTGCTTTGCTCACCATCGTTTTCAAAATGGTTTCGTGCAGCACTTGGATTTTAATCGGCTTCGTGATGTGGGCATCGAAGCCAGCCTCCAAGGCGCTCGCGACATCTTCTTCCTGGCCAAACCCGGTTAGCGCAATCGCTCGCAAATCGCTGGTTTTTTTCAGGTAGCGAATGATGTCGCTCCCGTTTCCATCCGGTAGGCCCAAGTCGCAGAGCAGCAGGTCGAATTTTTCCGAGGCACCGGCTTGCAGCGCCTCGGACACCGTAGCCGCGGTGCTGACGGAGTACCCTTTCGCTTTTAAGAGCCGGGTCAGCGCTTCCCTGGTATCGGTGTCGTCTTCCACCAAAAGCAGCCGGTAACCCTTCACGGCGCGGCTTCGGGAGCTTTTCACCTTGGCGCTTGTGGGATTGTCCACCGTGAGCAACTCAACCGTGAAAGTGGAACCTTTGCCCGGACCCGCGCTGTCAGCCGTGACCGTCCCTTCGTGCATCGTCACCAGCGACTTCACGATCGATAAACCAAGGCCCAAGCCGCCGTGTTTCCGTGACTCGGGCGACTGTTCGAAAGCGCGAAAAATCGCATGGCACAGGTCGGGGGCAATTCCCTCGCCGTCATCGACGATCTGAATGCGCATTTTGTTTCCGCTGTCGGAGGTGCGAAGGGCGATGGCTCCGCCCGCGGGGGTAAACTTGATTGCGTTCGAAATCAGGTTGAAAAATACCTGCTGAATGCGGCGCGGATCCGCCCAGATGTAGTGACGTTTTGCGCGAAGCGACAGGGCGACCTGAATGTTCTTTGCGCGCACGTCACGCTGGACGCTTTCCAGCGTTTGCTTAATCGCTTCGTGCGCATCGACCGACTCGAAGTGAAGGGTAACCTGGCCGCGGCTGGCCCGCGTCAGGTCCAGCAAATCGTCCACCAGGCCGGCTTCGGTTTCGATGTTGCGCCGCACTGTCTGGAGTTGATCCCGCACTTCGGAGGGAAGCGACGCCTCTCCTTCCAACGAACTGAGGATCGCGAGCGCCGGTTGCAGGGGGGTCCGCAATTCGTGGGACAGGATGCTAATGAACAAATTCTTGGCCTTGCTCGCGTCCTCGGCCGCCGCCTTTGCCTTCCGCAGTTCCGCCTCGAGTCTGTTTTGTCGGCTGATGTCGCGCGCAATCGTCGACGTTCCGACAATGATTCCGTCCCCCGCGCGGATCGGCGAAACCGCCACCGAGACGTGAATTTCCTCACCATCTTTTTTGCGACGGACCGACTCGAAGGGCTCCACGTGCTCCCCGCCACGCTGGCGTTCCAGAATTTTTGCCTCTTCTTCCTGACGATCGACGGGGATGAGAAGATTTACCGGCCGTCCCACCACCTCTTCCGCGGAGTAGCCAAGCAAACGCTCCGCCCCCCGATTCCAGGTCTGAATCGTCCCCTCCAAGTTTTGGGAGATGATCGCGTCCTGCGAAAATTCCACAATCGAACTCAGCCGGGCTTGGACCGAGGCTCGAAGGAGGGAAGAATTTTTGTCAGCGTTAGTCATTCGAAATGCAGCACGCGTTTGCCCGGGGACGACGGTCCGATGAAATGAAACGGGGAAGTGATTGAAGTAGTGACCGAGAATGCCGCCAAAAGTTCAGCTGCCGTTCTTGATGCCATCAGTCCGCCTTCACGAACCGTCGCCGTTTCGCTTGGGCCGCGATCAGGCAGCTGATTCGCGGGGATCGGGAAGAGCGTTGGATTCCCAGCGTTCCAAGGCGAAGTCGGGTTCTTGATGCGGTGTGCTGTCCCAAACCGCGTCGCTAGTCTCGCCGCAACCCACTGCCGCGGCGGCACCTGCTGTCGTATAAAAAATGTTGATCACCCTCCACCGATCGACGCCGCGTTTTAATTTCAACACCACCCAGTTTCGTTTGGTGTCTTCCTCGATCCGCCAGGTGCCCAACTCTGTTTCGCGTGTGTAGGTCATAGGTTTGCCGGTACGAAGTTTGCCTCGTGTCTTCTCCCAATTTCAACCCGCGATTTGCGGCGTGCGTCGCAGCTGGTGGCAGGTAACCGGTAGCAAAGCGCATCGATCGAGCTAAACCCGGGCCTCGCTTTGGCATCGTGGGGGGATGGGGGCGTGGCAATGGACCACACCAGTACTCGACAGGATTGATCTAATGTGACCGTAAACCTGGCTGCGGGTCCGCGTGACGGCGGTTCCTGAAAAACTTTTTCGCCTGCGCGAATTGCATTTCGCTTCGCACTTCAGCCGTTTCCGCAGGACAAAGAACGCTCCTGATGCGGCTTCACTCCTGGTTTTCACGATTTTTGATTACACGCGCAGCGCGGGCCTACGGATTTCTCGATCCGATCAGTCTGCTCGCGAAGATGCGGGGCTTTGCGCAGCCCTCCGAGGTCGCGGAGCCGATCGAGCTGCTCCGCGCCGGAGTGGTTTTTCATGCGCGCGGCCTCGTTAACACCAAGGCGATCCAGAACAATCTTGACTGGGTCTGGCCCTACTGGGTCGAGCGGCAGTTCAATCCGGCCGACGAATCGTTCATTCCCCGCGCGTTTTCCTTCAGCCACATCAACCTGACTCATCGCGATTGGACGGCGGTGGGGTTGCCGGATATTCCCTTCTACCCGATCGTCGATCCTCGCGGGCTGGTCACTCCGATCTACGATGGCTGGTCGCTGGACTTTTGGCTGCTGCCCCAGAACGGTGTGCCTCTGCTGCCCTCGAAACTCGTGAAGTTTGAGCAAGCACTGGTGTTCAAAGACAATCTCTGCATCCGTTCCAGCGGAACGGATGGAAGCGCGATCTTAGAAACCGGGGTAACGATGCGCCTCGAGAACAGTGAGCCGCATTGTTGCATCACGGTGAACGTCTCGGGCGATACCTCAGGCTTTCTCGCCGTCGCGCTCCGGCCGTATAATCCGGAGGGAATCAGCGCGGTTGATGAGGTTGCCCTTTCGGCCGAGGGGCACGGCTGGCTCGTGAACGGGCGCAATCCGGTCATCTTCGATCGCGCCCCGGCGCGCCAGGAACTCTCGGTCTATAAGGAGGGTGATGTGCTGCACCACTTCGCAAAGCCGGCGACGACGATCTCCGAAGTGGCCTGTCCGGTGGGAATGGCGACGGCGATGGCGCTTTTTCCCGTGAGCGAAATCCGGACGAGTCCCCTCGAAGTCCGCATCCCCATCTACAATGAACTGAAACCGAAGACGCGGCCGACCTTCTCCGGTACGGCTTCGTGGGGGGATGCCACGGCTTCGTTGGCGAAGCTCCAAGTCGGGGATCCGCGAGTGCAGCGGCTCTATGATTTTGCCGCGCTCAATCTCGTGCTCCATGCGCCCGGGGAAGTTTATCCCGGCCCGTACACGTATAAGCGGTTTTGGTTTCGCGACGCGGCGTTCGTTCTCAACGCCCTGCTCACCCTCGGAGCGGTGGAGCGCACGCGCCGGTGCCTCGCGGAATTCGCACCGCGGCAGAGGCACGACGGCTATTTTCTTTCGCAGGAAGGTGAGTGGGACTCGAACGGCGAAGCGATTTGGATCTTCCATCGATTCGCGACGTTAACCGGAGAAAAGCTTCGGTCCGAATGGCTGCATGCCGTGGCCAAAGGGGCGCGCTGGATCACGCGGAAGCGCCTCCCGTCCGACTCGGGTTTGCCGGAAGCGGGTTTGCTGCCGGCCGGATTTAGCGCGGAACATCTCGGGCCCAACGATTTTTATTACTGGGACGATTTCTGGGGCGTGGCGGGTCTGCGTTGCGCGGCGCAATTGCTCTCGGCCGACGACCCCAAACTCGCCACGGAGTACGAGCGCGAAGCGAAGGAATTTATGGCGGTGATCGAACGCTCGTTTCCGGCCGGGCCGCACCGGCGGTTTCCGAAGGCCATTCCCGCTTCGCCGAAACGGCGGATGGATTCCGGCGCGGTGGGGTCGCTCGTGGCGGACTATCCGTTGCAGCTCTTCGTTCCCGGTGACGAACGCATTCTTCGGACGGCCGATTATTTGCGGGACAACAGCAGTCACCGCGGATGTTTTTTCCAGCAGATGATTCACTCCGGGATTAATGCCTATCTCACTTTGCATGTCGCGCAGGTCCGATTGCGCGCGGGCGAGACGAAGGTGGCGTGGGAGCTGATGGATAATGTCGCCGGGCTCGCTTCGCCGACCGGACAATGGCCGGAAGCGATTCATCCACGCGCCGGGGGTTGCATGGGTGACGGGCAACATATCTGGGCCGCGGCGGAATGGGCGCTCCTGGTGCGAAATTGTTTCGTTCGGGAGGAGGCGGACCACCTCGTCATCGGCTCGGGAGTCCGTCCGGAATGGTGGAGCGGCCGGGAATGTTTCTTCGGGCCCACGCTGACCCCCTTTGGTGCGGTTACCGTGCGGGTTTCGCCGACCGCGGCGGGCGCCCAGCTCAAGGTCGAAGGTCAGTGGCGCGGCGAGATTCCACGGCTGCAGATTTCGCTTCCCGGTTTTTCCCCGCAACAATCCCCCTTCGGCGCTGCTCGCGTCGAATTTGAACTCACCCGAAACCCAGCCTGATTTTGACCATGAATATCTGCATGATGACGAACACCTATCTGCCGCACGTCGGTGGCGTGGCGCGTTCGGTGAGCACGTTCGCTGAAGAATATCGCAAACTCGGGCACGGGGTCCTGGTCGTCGCGCCGAATTTCGAGGGGAAGCCTCCGACGAAACGATCCGAGGCGATCGTGGAGCGCGTGGCCGCGATCCAGAAATTCAATGGCAGCGATTTTTCGGTGCGGCTCCCTCTCGCCGCGACGCTTTCCGACCGGATCGATGGGTTCAAGGCCGACATCATTCACGCCCACCACCCGTTTCTGCTGGGCGATACCGCGCTGCGGGTGGCGACCAATAAGAATGTCCCGATCATCTTCACCCATCACACGAAGTACGAGGACTACACCCACTACGTGCCCTTCGATTCGCCGGCGCTGAAGGAGATCGCGATCAATCTGGCCACGCAGTTCGCGAACCTGTGCGACGGCGTCGTGGCGCCGAGCGAAAGCCTCGCGAAGTTGATCCGGAAGCGCGGGGTGCAGGTGCCAATCAAGGTCGTGCCGACCGGGATCGATGTGAAAGCATTCGCGACCGCGGACGGAGCGAAAGCGCGGCGGAAATTTAAAATTCCCCCGCGCGCTTTCGTCGTCGGCCACGTCGGCCGGCTCGCGCCCGAGAAAAACCTCGGCTTCCTCGCCGAGGCGGTGGCGCGATTCCTGAAAGGCACGCGTGGTGCGAAATTTCTCCTCGTTGGCGACGGTCCG
>JBDSSU010000418.1:0-8251 GCA_039928635.1 Opitutaceae bacterium
CGTGTAGCTGGAGGCAGTGAGCTTGGAAAAATCACGCGTCTCCTGAATTCCGATCACGTTCATTTGCTCGCGCGAGATGATCGTCACGTTCCGCGGGGTATCGAGGATGCTCATCTCGGTTCCGAAAACGGAATTGAACGGGCGCGAAGTCGGCAGCACCTGCTGCTCGATCGGCACCCCGTTTACTTCGAGTTTTTCCATCGTAATCGCTTCGTCCACCGCGGCGCGGGAGTTCACAGCGGCGAGGCCCAAAGCGGCGAGCATCGCGATCCGGAAAGGCAATTTACAGCTAGGCGTGGTAGTCATCGTCCCGCAGCAAAGCAGAGCGGATGCCACGCCCGCCTTTTATTTGCTCAGGTGTTCCCCGCTCGATCCCGCGATCCCGTGCGCGGATCGGATGTCACCCGAACAAAGGCAGGATCTTCATCTGCGGCACGGTCACCAAACCCTTGTCCGTGATGCGAATCTCGGGGATCACCGAGAGCGGGATCAGATTGAAACCCATGTAAGGCAGCGTACATCCGGCGTCACGCCAGGCGCGCTTCAAGATGGTCGTTTCTTCCGCGACCGCCGTGGCGCGTTGGTCCGAAAGCAGGCCGGCGATCGGGAGTGCGACGCTCGCAATGACCTTGCCCTTGCGCACGACGCACACGCCGCCGCGAGTCTTCTTAATCGTGGCCAAGGCCAGCTGCATGTCGGCCTCGTTCGAGCCGGCGAGGATGATGTTGTGCGCATCATGCCCGACCGAACTCCCGACCGCGCCTTCCCGCAGACCGAAATCCTTCAAGAGCCCGTGCGCCACCGCGCCCGACTTCCCATGGCGCTCCACCACGCTCACGAAACACAGATTGTGCTTCGCGAGCAGGTCGGGCCACGTCGCCCCTTTCGAATCCAGCGCCACGCGATCGTGAAAAAGGATAATCCCCGGCAACGCGGTGCGAATGACGTTCGCGGTCACCGGACCTGCAGGCAACCCGGGCGTGAGCTTAACCTTCCGCGGCAACTTCACCGTCTGATACGCCGCGCGCGGATAGCGGTAACGACGGCTCAAAGCCTTGTCCAAAAGCGGCGTGATCTCGCGATTCTCGACCACGAGTTCGCCTCCGTACCAGGTGTTCTGCACCTCCAGTTGATCGTTGAGCAGCACGATGTCCGCCCGACGCGAGTGCCCCAGCCCACCGATCTCGCCGTCCTTCGCATAACGGGTCGCCGGGTGCAAAGATCCCATGCTCCACGCGGTGACTGGCGGTAAACCGGCTCGGACCGCTTCGCGCGTCACCCAGTCCATTCCAAAGAGAAACAGATCATCGGCATCGCGGTCGTCCGTGCAGACGCAGAACCGCTTGGGATTCGCGCCCAGTTCCGTGATGGCCTTGATCGCCAGCGGCAACGAATGCCACGGGGTCGTCGGCGGACCGCCCCGGAGGAAAATCCACAGCCCCGCCTCGAGAAAATCATTCGAGATCTCGCGATCGATCGCCTCGTGCGTGTCGGTGATTCCGCTCGCGGCCCCAGCCGCCACGAACTCGCGGCCATAAATATGCCCGCACACCGGCCGGCCGCGTTTCAAGGCCTCTGCCAGAACTCCATGGCTGCGCACGTCCCCCATCGCCACCTGCACGAAATCCATTTTTTCACCCAGAGCGACGGCCTCCGGCCAGCGATCAAACAGCTTCCCAATTTTCGTCGGCGTCAAATCACCGCCGGCGGTCTCGAACTTCGGGCCGGTGGCGGGCACGGTGCTCGGCACCGTCAGGAAGATCGAGAGCGGCGCCTGCCGTGCATCTTCGAGCATCCATTCGATTCCTTTGGCATCGCAGACGTTGCCGATCTCGTGGCTGTCGCAAAAAATCGTGGTGGTGCCATTGAGCAACGCGCCTTCGGCGTAGGCACAGGCGGTCATCATGCTGCTCTCAATGTGGACGTGCGGATCGACCAGACCCGGCGCCAAAATTCCGCCACGCGCGTCGTACACCTTCGCCACTTTGCCTTTGCCCCGCGCCTTCGAGGCGGGCTGGTAAGATCCGGCCGGCTTCACGGCGGCGATGCGTCCCCCTTTGATCCAGATCTCGCGCGAATCGATGAGTCGTTCGCTGTAGGTCGACAGCAAGCGCGCACCCGTGAGCACCAGATCTGGCGACTCTCTGCCCATTGCCACCGCGGCAAGCGAGCGGGTCATCGTATGCAGAGGGGCGACGGAAAAACGAGTGAGCATGCGCGTGAGGGTTTATAGCAACGGCCGCGCCAACCTCGGGCCGGCGACCGTCGCTCGGAATTTCTTATCGCCCGCGAGGCGGCGTTGACGACTGCTAAAACGAGTAAAGATCCCCTGGCCATGCCCCGGGTGCATTTGAATCAATCCATCCGGCTGCTTTTGTGGGCGGGGTGCCCTCACCCCGCTGATTTCAGGTTTCGCAGCACATGCCTCGCAGGTGAGGGCACCCGGCCTACATCCAGCCAAGCCGGAGCCGTTCGACGAGTTCACAGTCCACGACAAGCTCCGGGGTATCGGACACAACTCCCAAAACGAATCACCCTGCCACGTCATTCGCCAGCCGCTGCGCTTTCGCGCCGGGCATGCCTTGCAGGCTCAGGTGCCAGCCGGCACCGCGGGCGGGCTGTAAAGCTTCGCCAGCTCCATCAGGAGGATTTCAAGGCGACGGTAGTATTCCTCCTCGCCCAATCTGATTTTGCGCTCGCGGAGATTTTCGACCGCCAGCTCCAGCTCATCGCGCTGGGCCCGCTGCTCGGGCGAAAGTTTTTGCTCGGCCTCGCTCAGGATAAGATGGAACTGCCGTGCCCGCGCGCCATCCAGCGCCGTTCCATTGCCGGCCTTCTTCGTTGCCCGCGTGCCGCGGAACCAGTCCGAAGGCGTGCCCAGCCCGTCGCCGTTGTCATCAATCAGCGCATGCTCGGTCGCGAGGCGGCCTTCCGTCTTGTAGAATTCCGCGACGCGCGCCGCAGCCGTCAGGAAAGTCTCGAGCAAGGAAGTTTGACCGTCCTGGTCGAGGTCGCTCTGGGGATCGATCATCGCGTCCGCGAAGAATTGTCCGAAGCGGGCAAAGTTTTGTTCGTTACCGCTGCGGGTCGAGCTGACGACCACGCGATTCTGGGCCGAAAGTTTGGCGAGGAACGGCGCGCTCGCGGACGCGGTGTCGATGATCGCGAGCGGGCGTTGAAAGGGTTTCAGCCAGAGGGCGAGTTCCGTCGCGGTCACGTCCGGCCCACGCATATTGAATTTCGCTTCCTTGCCGTCGAAGGTCCCGTGTCCGACCAAAACCACCCAAAGCTCGCCCGTCCCTTCCTTCGCTTCCGCGGTCAGAACTTCCTTCAGCCGGTCGTAGTCCGTTCCACTCCCCGGTGCATCGATGCCGATCGTGAAGCGCTGGCAGTTCGCCAGCTGGCAGACTTTTTCCCACTGCGACGCCTGGGTGGCAAAATTCGGCTCGAACTCATCCTCGCCGGAAGCCCCGACCACCACGATGACCGTCGGGCGATTCGCTCCTGACGCGGGCGTGGACGCGGCGAAAACCTGTCCCGCAAGCGCGGCACCGAAAGCCCAGCAAATCCAAGTGCGAGGTCTCATGGCATTCCCTTCCAACGGCGTACGCCCCACTCCGTCAGCAAGCACGCCAGCGCAAAGATAAACATCGTCGGCGTATGCCACACGGGATTGAGCGAGGTTTCCATCAGAGGTGCTTTCTTTTGGGGCAGGCTGTTCGCGAATTTCTCGAGGTCCTTCATCGCGACCATTTCGCCGCCGGTTTTCTGCGCGATGGTTTCCAACAAGGCGACATTCGGGGTGAGCGAGCGAAATTCCTCGGCCGCGAGATCCGTGCTCCATCCCGCCTCGGCTCTTCCGACTTCTGCGCCCACGGCATTGGTCACCACGGCAGTCGCCCGATAGCCGCCGGTTGAACGTGGGACATAGTTGGCCACATAAAGCCCCGCCTCGCCGGTCGAGGCCTCGGCGATCAAGCGAATCGGCGCGGGCGGGGCGTCAGCTTTCTCACCAAAGTTAATGGGCTCCACTTGGAGAGAAACGTTGGCGTCGTCGAGCGCCTGAAACTTTTCGTCGCGCACCCGCACCTGCAGACGCACCGCGCCGATGGCGTCTTCCGCCTGGGGTTCGACCGCGAGTTCGACGCGGTTCGGCACATCAGCCACCAGCCAGCGCATCAACTGCCGCCATGCCTTGTCCATGTCTTCGTGCGCGGCGGCATCCTTCATGCCCCAGCGGTAAAGATCCCCGATCAGCAGCGCCGCACTGCGGCCGCGACCGAAACGCTGCATCGCGAGCGCCGGTATCTCGACGCCGCGATCACCGCGGAAGGCGCCGATGATGCTTGCGCCCGGTTTGAGCGCACGCACGCGGTTCACCACTTGGAATTCCGGCATGGAGTCGAGGCGCGAGCGTTCGTCGACTTCGTTGTCGCGCAAGCGCGCCCAAGGCTGGAGCCAGCCTTCACGCGCCAGCTCAAAACGAAACGGCACTGCGGGGGGCGGAGCATCGGGCCGGTCGAGGTAAACGGGCAGCAGTTCACCAATCGGCGTCCGCCCATATTCGCCTTCCTGGAAGGACTCCATCCCCCCGAGCATCAGGAAACCGCCGCCGCGCTCAGAAACGAACTTCTGCACCAAGGCAGACTGCTCGGGCGCAAAAAATTCCTTCTCCAGATCATCGATGATGATCGCGTGGTATTTGAAGAGATCCTCCGGGGTGCGGGGAAACCCGGCCGCCAGCTCGACTTCATCATGCGTATTGAGGCGGATGAGCACCGGCTTGTCATAGCTCTGTACCTCTTCCGCCGCCTGGTTGCCGAAGCCACGGTAGAGCGGATTGCTCGTCTCGCCGGCCCGACCGAGAAAGGCGAATTTCGGCTCGCGCTTCGCCACCCGGATCAGTCCGACCAACTGCACCTGATCGTCCTTGTCCATCGCGCGGTTCAGAAACTTGAACTCCCAATTCGGCCGGCCCGCCACGTAGAGAATCCGGTAAGGCCCCTGCCCCCGGTCGACCACCAGCACCCGGGCATTATTGGCCATCGTCGCTTCCTCCGGCTGCGCCCCGGGGATCGCGGACGGAACCGGTGAAACACGCACCTCGTAAAACGAAAGTCCTTTTTGTTCGGGTTTAAACTCGAAGCGAAACGCCAGCGTGTCGGTATCCTTACGGGGTTCGAGTGTCTGCTCCTTCACCGTCTTACCCGCGCGATCGATCACCCGCGCCACCACCGCCTGACCACGATAGCCCGCCGCCTGGACATCCGCCTGCACGGAAACCGGCGCATCTTCAAACGAGGTCTGGCTGACGGTGACTTGTTGGACCGCGAGATCCCGCGCGGAATCGTTGCCGCCAATCACTACCGGATAGATCGGAGGCAGTCCGGTAAGATCAGGCAAACCGCCGCGAATATCGGTGGCATTGCCGTCGGTCAGCAGGATCACTCCCGCCAGCGGACGGCCTTGAAAGCGTTCCTTCAACGTGCGGAGTGAACCGGCCAGCGCCGTGGCCCGGCCTTCGAAATTCATTTCGTGGAAGTCTTCCGAGGTCTGCAGTCTCGCATCGAAAATATAGCGGCGGAGATCGAAGGTCTCGGAAAGTTTCACCTGCCACATGGACGTGGCGGGATCCAGCAATCCGCGCAGGACTTCGCCGCGGCTCTTCGATTCGCCGCGGTCCTTGATTTGCAGGCCCTGGCTGTTGTCCGCGAGCACCGCGAAAAGATTGGCTCCGGGTCGCGCACGCTGGGAGGTCCACAGCGGTTCGAGCAAACAAGCGAGCAGCGCGGCGATCCCCACCACTTTCAGCGCGAGACACAAAGCCCGCAGCCCGGGTGATCCCGCGGTGGTCGCGCGATAGCTCCAAATCAGGACCAACGCGCTGAGCGCGAAAAAACCAACCGCCGGCCAGAGCCAGTTCCAGCCGGAAAACGTGAGCGCGGAAAACAACATCACTTACTGTCCTTCCCGAGCTCTTCGTAATAGCGGCGCACCGATTCGGCGTAGCGACTCGGAACCGGATCACGATCGATCGGCACGAGCGGATCGTTGGAGTCGCGACGGGCGAGTTCCTCCGCGATCCGACCGCGAACTTCCACCAGTGGCTTCAACACATCGAGCTTCACGACCGCCCAATCGGGTTTCTTCAAGTCGCGTTTAATATCCTGGCGGAGCAGACGCCCGCGCTCGCGGGCATTCGCGACCGCATCGCGGAGCGCGGGCTGATCAAGCAGCTCCTCGACATCACGCAACCGATCCGACCATGGTGCGAAATTTTCCCCGAGCAACGGTCCTCCGACATAGCCACCATTGTCGTTGGCACCCCCGGCGTTGGCTCCCCCGCGGTCGGCTCCCCCGTTCATGAAGTTTTCCAGCGAGTTGCTCGGACCGCCCTGTTGGCCGCCGCGATTGCCGCCACGGGCGTTATTGCCGGCGAGCCTCTGCTGACCTCCCGCGCGACCTCCGGCGCCTCCGCGATCTCCCGGCTGCTGGCCTGGAGTCTCGCCCTGACCCTGGCCTTGACCCTGGCCCTGACCTTGACCGGGCTGCTGGCCCTCCTTGCCTTGGCCGGGGGCCTGTCCGGGAGAGTTACCCTGCGGCGAAGCGTTGCTCGCCTGCTGCTGACTCGGATCGCCGGGATTGCCTGCGCCCGGCTCGCCGTTCTGCGCGGTCTGGCTGCCACGACTTCCTTGACGCAGTCGATTGAGTTCCTGTTCGAGGCGCTGGATCTCGCGAGTAGAATTAGCGAGTTGCTCCGAGGCCGTCTGCGACGGGTCCTGACCCGGCGCGGTTTGCTGAAGTTCAGACAAACGGCGCTGAGCATCGGCCAGGCGGCGTTGAGCATCCTGTTGCAACAGGCGACGCTCCAATTCGGATTCGCCACCGCCGCCGGGCTGCTGGCCGTCGGCGGGATTGGGCCGGTTCGCGGGCTGGGCCCCACTTCGTCCCGTGCGTTCCGTATTTTGGGCGAGCTTCCCATCCGAGCCCGGCGCTTGGCCGTTGCCGGGTTGTTGGCCGGTACCGGGCTGCTGACCCGCGCCTGCCTGCTGACCGTTGCCGGCTTGCTGACCGTTGCCGGGCGTACCCGGCTGGCCGTTCGGTGGACCCTGTTTGCCGGAATTAGCGGCTCCCTCGGCCTGGGCGAGTTCGCGTTCGATGTCCTGAATCGCCTTGTCGATTTCAGACTGAGCCAGCTTCAGCGCTTCGGCGTCGTCGCCGAGGACGCTCTCCGCCGCGCGCTCGATCCCGCGTTTAAGTTCGGTGATTCCCGCCGATGCGAGCTGAGTGCTTTGGTTGGCCTGCGGGATGAAACCGGCCCGCAACATCTCGCTGGAGAGCTGCAGCGTACGCCCCGACTCCTCTTTCTCGGCTGATTGCTGGAGGCGGTTGATGACGCTCTGCGGCAATCTGCCCTGCTCCATCAGTTCCTGCCGCATGTCCTTCACGTTCTTCACATCATCCTGCGTCACCTTCCGGACGCTGTCGTAGAGCGCGCGGGAAAGCAGGGGCTCGGAAGCTTCGGCCTGTTCGGAAATCTGGTTCGCCCGACTGATCAGATCCGACATGCGTTTCCGCTCTTCATCGAGCTGAGCCAGGGCGGCATCCTTTTCCGGAGCGGTGCTTAATTTTTTCTGCGTCGGATTATCCAACTCAGCGAGCTTCTTGACGGTGTCCTGCTGCTGCTGCTCCAGCTCACGGGCCTGGGTCCGCATCTCCTTCACCTCTTCGGCGAACTCGCTGGAATTCTGTTTGCGCAACTCGTCGCGCGTTTGCTGAAGCTGCCGCTGCGCCCGGGTGCCCGAAGCCAAAGCCTGCGCGGGCGACCCCTGGCCCGCGGCGTCCGCCGCGCGTTGGATATCTTCGCGGGCCTGGTCGAGCTGCTCGCGCTGCTCCTGCATCGCCGACTGATTCTCGGGACGCTCCATGCGCTGCTTCACCTCATCCATGTCGGCGAGCATCTGCTGCTGTTCTTCCTGCAAGCGTTTCAACTGCCGGCGCGCTTCCTCTTTTTCCTGCTCGGTCTTCGCCGCCTGCAAAGCCGTCTGGAGTTCTTTCAGCCGCTCGTTCACGTCCTGCTGGCGACGGGCGAGTTCCTGCAGCCGATTCAAAATCTGGTTTTGCTCGCGACGCTCCTGCGTTTGCGGAGCGCGAGCCTGGCGCTGCGTTTCGTAGCGGTTCTCGGATTGAGCGAGGTCCAGCTGATCGATCTGCCGCTGGTTGCCTGACTGGCCGCCGCCGCCGCCGCCTT